>NZ_PNDH01000191.1:0-471 GCF_005887175.1 Pseudoalteromonas sp. S1612
GCTATCAAAAGAAGAGAGAGATAACATATTAGCCATCGTTAATAGCGATGATTTTAAGAGCTTACCACCAAGCCAAATCGTCCCAACATTAGCAGATGAGGGTATTTATCTTGCTTCTGAATCAACATATTATCGTGTTCTTCATGAAGAAAAACAGCAAAACGCTCGCGGACGTAGTCAGATAAAAGAGAGAAAAGTACCGACGACACACTGTGCTACAGGGCCGAACCAAGGGTGGTGTTGGGATATTACTTGGTTACCAGGTCCCGCTAAGGGGCTGCATTTTTATTTATATTTGATACTCGTTATATTTAGTCGAAAGATTGTTGGATGGGAAATTCATGATGACGAATCAGCAGAGAATGCATCAATGTTAATCAGAAAAGCTCATTTAAAAGAAAGAGTTAAAGATAACCCATTGGTGCTGCATTAGGATAATTGAAGCCCATTGAATGGCTCATCACTGCTTGA
>NZ_PNDH01000192.1:0-230 GCF_005887175.1 Pseudoalteromonas sp. S1612
TTAAAACCGATGATAGCCACTTTGCAAAAACCCGCCTGTTAAGCCTTGAAAACACCATAGGTGGTAAAGTACTCGGTATTGATTATTTACTCAAAGCACGAGAATTTGTTAACCAACATAACTTAGCACTGCATTTAGATGGAGCTCGCGCTTTTAATGCCGCTGCCGAGCTTAACGTTGATATTAAAGAAATAACCCATCATTTTGACTCCGTATCTAGTTGCTTATCA
>NZ_PNDH01000193.1:0-214 GCF_005887175.1 Pseudoalteromonas sp. S1612
TTGAGACACCCTAAATGCAAAAAACTCCCTACGGGCATCCCGTACATTGCTAATTTCAATACCTTAAATAACCCAGATTGCGCCATCTTAGTGTGCTTGCTCGTTAATAAAGCACAGTTCATCAATACAAAATACTTCTAAACTAAAGCGTTGCCTTTGCCAAACAAGTAACGTATGTTGGTAAATAATATCGGTTTTAAAAAATGCAGGCAGC
>NZ_PNDH01000194.1:0-553 GCF_005887175.1 Pseudoalteromonas sp. S1612
CACTTAGCGATTTGGTTGAATCTAAGCTACTAGATGACTGGTCACCAGAGCAAATTTCTGGCTGGTTAAAAATAAAACACCCAGCATCATCTGAAATGCATATCTCACATGAGACTATTTATAAAACGGTATTTATCCCATCACGCTATATTTTCGAAAAAGCAGTCCTTAGCCATCTTCGCTCAAAACGTAAGTTGAGGCATGGTAAACGCTCAACAAATAAGGGAATTTATAAAGGTATTATTGATGCTAAAACAATTCATGAAAGGCCTCATGAAATTGAAACACGAGAAACTCTAGGTCACTGGGAGGGCGATTTAATATCAGGAAGTAGCAACTCACATATAGCAACATTGGTTGATCGAAAAACACGGTATACAGCTTTGGTACAAGTTAATGGTAAGGATACTAAAAATGTAGTAAATGCACTTATTCTGAAATTTAATGGTTTACCAAAGGCACTTAAAAACACACTAACGTGGGATCGGGGAATGGAATTAGCAGACCATAAAAGATTTACTAAAAATACGAATACAGATGTTTACTTTTGTGA
>NZ_PNDH01000195.1:0-271 GCF_005887175.1 Pseudoalteromonas sp. S1612
TTAACTTGCTAAGCGTTTTCATGAACAATAATCGTTTCACCGGCCAGTTTTCTCATCGGTTTCGATGTCAGCACGCGCACGCATGTACACTTTACCACGACCGGTTTGATTGGCTTGTTCTATGCCTTTTTTACAGTTAATAATCGCCGAAGTTGGGAAATGAGGACCTGTGATGTAATCCATTAACTGAGTAATAGTTAATTCTGGGTTTTGAATAAGCGCTAATCAGCCATTCACTACTTCTGTTATGTTGTGTGGCGGGATATTTGTC
>NZ_PNDH01000196.1:0-261 GCF_005887175.1 Pseudoalteromonas sp. S1612
CCAGCACAGCCACCGCCACGCGCCAAGACGGTTATAACACTGGGTGTTGGCAAGGGTACCTCTGCAAATCCATCAAACACGGCAGTAGCATCTATCAACCACGTGACAAATTCTGCTTCAGGCATAGTAACAGTAGGTAAAAATTCGAAGATATCGGCACCAATAATAAAGTGGGCTTTATCACTGGTATAAATCATGCCTTTAATATCAGTGTTAGCGGATAATTCTTTTAATGCTGCCGCGCAGTCTGAAAGACTCTGT
>NZ_PNDH01000197.1:0-226 GCF_005887175.1 Pseudoalteromonas sp. S1612
TCAGATAAGGTAGGGTCTAGTGTAGCTAATATTTGAACCCGCCAGCAGTCTTCTAGCCATTGTTCTTGCTGCCATTGACGGCACAACTTATTAAAGCCGGTGCCTTTTTTAACTTCAAATTGAGTGCTCTGTGCTACCTATAATGGTGATTCAATGGTTGCTTGTAATTGCTGGTAACCAATCACTCAGCAAAAAAAAGCCAGTAGTAATCAATATAATATAACTT
>NZ_PNDH01000198.1:0-272 GCF_005887175.1 Pseudoalteromonas sp. S1612
CCTCGCCGCCCCTGGCGGGAGTGGGGGTGGGGTACTCAGCCAGCCTGTACAGCATTTAATTAGACAATTTAGTGATATAGATGTGCACTTAACGCTTTCTGAAGAGCCGATTGATATGATCAGAACAGGTATAGCTTTAGTGCTGGCAATTGGTCCTCTCGAAGACTCAAACGTAATTGCACGCCAACTCGCTAGTTGGCCATTAATCCTGTGTGTTCATAATAATCATGCACTAGCACCGCAACCAAAAAGCACACTGGATGACCGCAAAC
>NZ_PNDH01000199.1:0-206 GCF_005887175.1 Pseudoalteromonas sp. S1612
AAATAGTGCCGACTTCTTGGCGAATACGATCTGGCGTGGCGTGTAGCATTGAAGGATCCAGAATGCCTTGAAGTGCCACTTTATCGCCAACACGAAGTTTGGCATCACCAAGATTAATAGTCCAATCTAGGCCTACTGCATCACAACATGTTGCTTCAATTGCCTCCAACCATATGCCACCATTTTTAGTGTATAAAGTAACCGTT
>NZ_PNDH01000200.1:0-268 GCF_005887175.1 Pseudoalteromonas sp. S1612
CACGTGAAACGTCAAGGGAAAAGCTGGATCCGGGTCTTCCCGGCCAAGCCGATCACAGAAAAGCCGCTTGAAGATCGTTTGGGTAAAGGTAAAGGTTCTGTTGAATATTGGGTTGCTGAAATGCAGCCTGGTAAAGGACTTTACGAAATGCTAGGTGTTTCAGACGAGCTTGGACGTCAAGCGTATCACCTTGCTGCTCGGAAGCTGCCATTCAAACCAACTTTCGTAACTCTGCCGGTACTGTGATTAAAGCAACCGAACTAAAAGA
>NZ_PNDH01000021.1:0-125979 GCF_005887175.1 Pseudoalteromonas sp. S1612
ACCCCGAACCCCGAACCCCGAGGCTATAACTCAGCCATCACTAGTAATTGTAGCGATAAGCTCGCTCAGTACCTGCTCAGCTTTGCCTGTTTCTACTTGGCAAGTACCGGCATTTAAATGGCCGCCGCCACCGTACTTAAGGCATAACTCGCCAACATTAGTATTGGAGCTGCGGTTGGTGATTGATTTACCAATGGCGTACACCACGTTTTGCTTTTTAAGCCCCCACATTTTATGTATTGAGATATTACATTCGGGGAACATGGCGTAAATAACGAAGCGGTTAGTAGCGTAAATGGTTTCTTCTTCGGTTAAATTGAGTACCACTAAGTTGTCGTGTACTGATGAGCAGCGGTCTATTTGCTCTTTAGCTTGTGCGTTGTGCTCGTGGTATAACGCAACACGCTCGGCAACATCTTCCATTGCTAGTATTTGTTCTATGCTGTGATCTTTACAGGCATCAATTAACTTCATCATTAACTGGTAATTAGAAATTTTGAATTCACGAAAACGGCCAAGTCCTGTGCGCGCATCCATAATAAAGTTCATCAGTACCCAGTCTGTTGGGTTTAAAATTTCGTCTTTTGAAAATTGTGCAGAATCCCCTTTATCGACCGCTTCCATCATGTCAGTTGAAATATTAGGGAATTTCTCTGCACCGCCATAATAGTCGTATACAACGCGTGCTGCAGAGGGCGCATCTGGGTCAATAATGTGGTTTTTAATATCGCTTTCGTTACGAACGGTTTCACTCAAGTGGTGATCAAATGCAATATGACAACCGGCAACATAGGGGAGGTTAGTGGTAATGTCGTTGCTGGTAATGGCTATTTTACCGTCTTGCATGTCTTTTGGATGCACAAATAAAATATCGTCGATTAAATCTAAATCTTTAAGTAATACGGCACACACTAGGCCGTCAAAATCGCTTCGAGTGACAAGTCTATATTTATTATTGCTCATTTTCGGTCCATTTTTGTTTGTTTATTAATCTGAGTGTAGCAGTTTAAACTCCATTTTATATACCAGTTTTTAACATAAAAAAAGCCAAAACAATGGTTTTGGCTTTGAGTTGCAAGTGTGTATTAGTGATGTGTTATGCGCCTGGGCCACATTCCATACAATGGTTAATAATGTCTGGGCCAAATTTTAATTTAGCGTTTAAATCACGTAGTGCAGTGCGTAGGCCTTCTTCAATAACAGGGTGATAAAAAGGCATATCAAGCATTTGTGGTACAGTCATTTTGTTTTGTACAGCCCATGCTAATAAATGAGCAATGTGCTCTGCTTGAGGGCCAATAAATTCAGCACCTAAAAATAAGCCTGTGCCGTGCTCGGCATACACACGCATGTGGCCTTTGTTTTTTAGCATAACGCGGCTACGGCCTTGGTTTTCAAAGCTGACTTCGCCTATTTCAAAGCACTCACAGCTGCCTAATCGTTGGCTAATTTCTTTAAAGCTTTCACCAACCATGGCTATTTGTGGGTCGCTAAACACAGCGGCAATTTTAGCGCGGCGTAAACCCGCACGTACATGAGGGTAGCGGCCTGCGTTTTGCCCTGCGATTGTTCCTTGATCGGATGCTTCGTGAAGCAAAGGGATCATGTTACTAGCATCGCCAGCAATAAATATGTGGGAGTTGCCACATTGCATAGTGTGGGCATCAGCGAGTGGTACGCCACGTTCATCAAGCTCTATGCCGGTGTTTTCTAACCCTAGTTTATCGGTGTTAGGTACTCGCCCGGTTGCAGCCAGAACATAGTCAAACTGCTCGGTGTGTTTAACACCTTGTTTGTCGGTATAGGTTAGCTCTGCTTTATTACCTACTTGTTTCATATCTGAAACGTTTGAGTCGGTATCAACATAAAATTCTTC
The DNA here is from genome assembly GCF_005887175.1 of Pseudoalteromonas sp. S1612. GTDB lineage: Bacteria > Pseudomonadota > Gammaproteobacteria > Enterobacterales > Alteromonadaceae > Pseudoalteromonas > Pseudoalteromonas undina. The sequence goes on from NZ_PNDH01000021.1 coordinate 1,877, forward strand.
TGCGAATACAGTATTAGCGTAATCTTTAACTACTGGGTCGGTTAATGGGCCTATGGCACCACCTACACCAAAGAGTTTTACCTTTACCCCTAATCTATGCAACGCTTGGCCAATTTCAAGGCCTATAACGCCTGGGCCAAATACGGCTACTGATTCTGGTAAATCATCCCAGTCGAATACATCGTCATTAATAATCAGTCGGTCGCCAAAGTTATTAAATACGCCAGGGTAAGATGGGCGTGAACCTGTTGCTATTACAAAGCGTTTAGCAGTGATAATGGTGTGCTCATCTATTTGCACGCGGTTGGCGTCTAAAAACTGTGCATAGCCACGAATTTTATCTTCGCTAGGTATTTCATCTACGGCTTCTACTACGAATCCTGCAAAGCGATCGCGCTCACTTTTAACTCGTGCCATAACGGCTTTACCGTCAATAACAGGTTTTGAGCTGTGAACTCCAAAGGCAGGTGCCATTTCTATTGAGTGCGCGGCTTCTGCTGCAGCAATCAATAACTTACTTGGCATGCAACCAACACGTGCGCAGGTTGTACCGTATGGGCCTGATTCAATCATAAGTACGTTTTGAGTAAATTGTTTTGCATTACGGTAGGCACTTAAACCAGCAGTACCTGCACCTATAACAACAACGTCGGTTTGCAATTCTTTCATAGTGTTTTTCCTTTAATAAACAGGGGCGTTGCAGCCCCTGTTTTATTTACTTAATTAAGCAAAGTATTTTTCTAAATCGTCTGAGCCGCCAATGTGCTTACCGCCAATAAATACTTGTGGTACGGTTTCACGGCCCGATACCGCTTTAAGGCTGGTAAGTGATGCGCCAGCACCCATTACGATTTCTTCAAAAGCAAAGCCTTTAGCTGTAAGTAGCTCTTTTGCTTTTTTACAGAAAGGGCAGCCAGGCTTAGTAAATAGAGTAACCGCCTCTGGTTTTACTTGAGTTGGGTTGATGTAATCAAGCATAGTGTCAGCGTCTGATACTTCAAACGGGTCGCCTGGTAAATCTGGTTCGATGAACATCTTCTCTACTACGCCATCTTTAACCAGCATAGAGTATCTCCAGCTGCGCTTACCAAAACCTAAATCGTTTTTATCAACTAGCATACCCATGCCGTCAGTAAATTCGCCGTTACCATCTGGTAGTAAGGTAATGTTTTGCGCTTCTTGATGTTCAGCCCATGCGTTCATTACAAAGGTATCGTTTACTGATACACAAACAATGTCGTCAACGCCATTTTGTTTAAGTACACCAGCTAACTCGTTGTAGCGTGGTAGGTGAGTTGATGAACACGTTGGTGTAAATGCACCAGGTAGTGAAAACACAACGACTGTTTTGCCTTTAAAAATGTCATCAGTAGTTACTGATTTCCATTCGTCGTTTTGACGCGTTGCAAATGTAACGTTAGGGATTGTTTGACCTTCAATATTGTTTAACATGTTTTTAGTTCCTCTTGATTTGTTGATAGCCATTATGGCGAACAATTAAATATAGTTCCAATCGTTTGTTTGTATTAAACTGATAGGTATAAGCTATCAGGTTGGGTGTGAATATGAACTTAAAAGATTTAGAATATGTAAAAGCCGTTGCACATTTTAAACATTTTCGTAAAGCAGCCGACGCTTGCTTTGTAAGCCAGCCTACCTTAAGTGGGCAAATTAAAAAGCTGGAGCAAGAATTAGGGGTTATCTTATTTGACCGTTCAACTAAGCACGTTACCTTAACAACCCAAGGTGAACGTTTGTTGACACAAATCACCCTTATATTAGAGCAAACTCAAATATTAAAAGAACTGGCTGCTACTTCTAACCAGCCGTTACAGGGCAAACTAAGTATTGGTATTATTCCTACTATTGCCCCGTATTTACTACCTACACTGCTTACATCAATGAAAGCGGCATTTACTCAAAGTCAGTTTTCGTTTATTGAAATGCAAACTTCTACCATTTTAGCTGCGCTAGACAGTGGCGAGGTGGATTTTGCAATTTTAGCGGATGTGCCTGAGCTAAAAAATTACCATACTATTAATGTATATAAAGAAGACTTTTTAGTTGCGGTATCTGCTGATAACGCTTTAGCTGTAAATAAAAAGGTAGCACTGCAAGATCTTCAAGGTAGTAACCTATTAATGTTAAGTGATGGTCATTGCTTTAAAGATCAAGCCCAGCAGTTTTGTTTTTCGGCAGGAGTGGATGTTTCTAGCCAGTATCAAGGTAATAGCTTAGAAACCTTATTAGCGCTGGTGGCGATGGACGATGGGGTTACGTTTGTGCCAAAACTTGCTGCAATCCTTCGAGAGGGAATTCATTATTTGCCTATTTTCCCTAATCAGCAACGTAATATTGTATTGGCCTGTCGAAAGCACTACCCGCATTTATCTGGAGTTGAGCAGTTAGCAGATTGGTTAAGCGCTCACGATAATTTAAAAGTTAAGCTAGCCCAAGTACTTTAGGGCGTTGCAACTTCCACAATATCGTTAATTTGTACGCCCGGTAAAGGCTGATCATTAATACTGACGGCAATGGCGCTATGCTGATATAGCTGCTCTACACGAATACGGTTCAAAGTGGTTATAGTATGCGGCATGGTGTTGCCTTGCGCGTCTGTTAAATAATTATGATGAGCAATACTCAGTTGTTGGCCTTTTTCTAAGCCATGTGCCTTTCCTAAGTTAATGACGAGTTTATTATTTTCCATGTGCAAAATTTTGCCTTGGGTGGGTAGGCACGCCATGGCTGCTTGCAAATCGTAACTTAGGGTTTGGTTTATCTCACTAATACTTTGACCAAAAGGTGACTGCCAAAAACGATTACTGTTTACATCAATAATAGCTGTTTTTTCAAATGGCCAGATAGCTTGGCTTTGATAGCTTTGTTGCCACAAGGGCTCATAAGTAGTGCCATTAAATAAACTAAACTCTATTCGGTAGTGACGCTGATAGCTTTCATCTTGCCAAAATGCATAGTCGCTATTGAGTTTATCGCTGGTGGATAAACTGGTAATTTGGCTCAGTAGCACATATTGTGCGTTACTGCGCGATGAAATTTCCTCTAACTGGCTGTTAGAGTAGTCATGTTGTTGATTAAAATAGGTATCGACTTTTATCGCTTTATTGAAATAGGCAACCGGTATAGCACTCATTTTTGATTTTTGCAGTGACGTGTAGATGTTTTTGCTTACTGCTTTATTAATGTCAAATATTTGACCCATTCTCGCTTGTTCGCGATTTGTTAATTGACTTTGCGTCACAGCTATAAATTTATTGAAGTTGCTTTGCGGGCATTGCTCGGTTTGTGCAAAAATATCTAGGCGTAAGGTAATCGCAAATTCATCATTGCTGCGGTTTTCGCTAACGAGCTCTATTTTTTGAATTTCGCCTTGGCTACTTATTTTTAGCTGATCTTGGGTTAAAACACCATCAACAAGTGTTTGCACCGAGCTCACCCGCGCACCAGAGAATACAAGGGCTTGGGTAATCGCATCTTTTATTGCAGCGGCCTTTGCACCGGGAATGTCGCTATTTTGAATAACCGCATGGCCTGTAGACTCATACCACTGAGCGTGGGTAAAAGGTGAAAACGTTAATACAGCAGTGGTGCTTAATCCTGCCAATACTGCTTTTAAAAACGACTTCATACTCTTACTCCAATTAAACGTTAGCGTTAATGAGTCTCAGCAAGTAATGTACCACTATTATTTGTTGTTACAGAATATAGGTATCACTGGCATTAAACGTGCATAACTGAGTTTAATTAGTTTTTAAAGGCCCTGTATGATGCGAGTAATGCCATTAATGATCACATTAGGCTGCTTAACGTTAAGCGGTTGTAGCAATATATTTGATAAGCACGTTGAATATAAATATGTTGAGCCAAATAATTACCCTGTATTAAAAGCAATAGGGTACGCGCCCATTAGTTTGCAGTCGGGAAGTAATGACACTCAAAAACAGCTTATGGCAATTAAAGCCTCCAAGCTAGAAGCATACCGCGAACTAACGGAACAAGTGTACGGGCAAAAAATTACCGCAGGCACAACCGTCGCAGGCTCTGTTGCCCAAGATGATTATTTACAGAGTAAAGTGCAAGGTATTATAAAAGGCGCGCAAATTATAAAAACCTATGCCGTTAATGATATGTATATTACTGAGCTTGAGCTTAATATGAAGCGCGTACACGACTTGTACATCGGTGAGATAAAACCACGGGAAGTGAAAAAAGTCACTTATTACTAAGCGACAAGTTATTACTAAGCGACAAGTTATTACTAAGCGACAAGTTATTACTAACCGACAAATTATTACTCATAAAAAAACGCCTAAACGAATAATCGTTTAGGCGTTTTTTTATGAGTATTCTTTAGGCTTTTAGGTTACGCACAATGCTGTTGTCAGTATTAACTACGCTACCGGCTTGATCGTAGGTCATAGACGAAGGTGCGCCAATTAAAATACCCTTTAATTGCTTTACACTTAACTGCGCCTGGTGCGCTGCATGAGCGTTAACTTCATTTTGTTTTTGACACTGCTCAAGCTTTTCTCGAGTTAGCTTTATTAAGTCAGCGTTTTCATCTGTTTGCTGATCATTACTGGCAATCAGTTTACTGAGTTCTTTATCTAGGGTGCTTATGCTGGTTAAAAAAGACATTTTTTGTTGGGCAATTTCTTTTAAACCTTCGCCTCTTCGTGAGGCAATAGCATCAAGTTCTTGAGTAAGAAGCTCACTCAAGGTTGTTAAACAATTTATTTGTTCGTTTAGTTTAATCGTAATTAAACTATTGTGATCAGCCATAAACATTAAACTCGAAGTCTGCTAAATTTTTGGCAAGTTTCTCACTGTCTATTTGATACTTGCCTTCGGTAATCGCTTTTTTAAGCTCAGCAACTTTGTTGCTGTCAAAACCAGAAGACTGCTCTGCTTTTTCTTGTAAAGATTTTAATTGCTTAGCCTGCGGTGTTAAGCTCACCGAATCGCTTGCAGCTTTAGGTGAAGGCGTTTGCGCAGCTTGTGTATTTGCATTATCTCTTTTTAAATCAACTTTTTGCTGTTGAGTGTTTGTTAAAACACCAGGCTGTTGATTTGATTTGTTTACTTGACCGACCATGATAAAAACCCGTTTATTACCCAACTGATGCCTATATATCGGCATTTACTAAAGATACTTTAGCATAAATTTACATTAAATATTTACCTGCACAGACTCTACACCATCTACTCGCGCATTTAAAACTTTACCTGTTTTTTTGTTTTCAACTCGTACTTGTTCACCTAAGGTTCCATCCTCTAATGCAACACCCGTGGTTTTTACTCTTAAGCCTTTAATATTGGCAAAAATATTGACAGAGTCGCCTTTGCAAACCATACAAATTTGATTGAGCAACACAGGCATACCTTCACGAATATTACGTTTACTGCGGCTACCAATAAGTTGCGCAGGATCATCAAGATACTGAACACGTATAAAGTGCGCAGGGCGCATATCAATACTTAAATGGGATGGAGTAATCACTTCACCTCGTGCTAAATTGGTAGTAGCAACTACAACAGGTGCTGATTCAGTGATTCTGACATGAACGTATTGTGCCCAGTTGTCACTATCGTTACATTTTATTTGAATGGTGACCTGACGATTAAATGGGGGCTCACTTGGCGTTACTAGCTCTAGCTCAGAGTTACACTGGCGATCGGGTATGCGGGTATCTAGCGGTAACGCGCTAAACTGTATTTTGTTGTCATTTGTAGTTACTGCTTTTTGAGCAACATAAGATACAGCCATTTCCTGTAGTGATTCTTTACTAAATACTTGAGCCTTCAGTGGCAAAGTGAAGCAGAGGCTAGCAAGAAAATAAAAAACACTGTATCTTCTGGTTTTTTTTAACAAACTCATAATGTTTCGACTATGCTTATGGTTGCAAACAGGGTATAAATATTTTGCGTCAGAATTTAGACGCCCCCGTTGTGTTATGACGCTTTATTAATTGAAAGCAATTATCGTTCCTTATATTTGTTTTCTTAGGAGATTTAAATGGCCGGTATTTTAGACTCAGTAAACCAACGTACTCAGTTGGTTGGGCAAAACCGCTTAGAGTTATTGTTATTTAAGCTTAACGGACGTCAGCGCTTTGGCATTAATGTGTTTAAGGTAAGAGAAGTTCTTCAATGCCCGCCATTAACCAGCATGCCAAAATCTAACGCTTACATTCGTGGTGTAGCACATATCCGTGGCCAAACAATCTCGGTAATTGACTTATCAATGGCAGTAGGTGGTCGTCCTATTAAAAGCATAGAAGATGGCTTTATTATTATTGCAGAATATAACCGTACAGTGCAGGGTTTTTTAGTTGGTGGTGTTGAGCGGATTGTTAATATGAACTGGGAAAAAATAATGCCACCGCCATCAGGAGCGGGCCGCTATTCTTATTTAACTGCCGTGACTGAAATTGAAAATGAGCTGGTTGAAATACTCGACGTAGAAAAGATCCTAAACGAAATTTGTCCTGTCAATACTACCGTGAGTGATGATGTTGCCTCGCAAGGTAATATACAAAAAGACTTAGGCGAAAGAATTGTATTTATTGCCGATGATTCGGCCGTGGCACGAAATCAGGTTAAACGAGCGTTAGAACCTTTAGGTGTAACTACTGAACTTGCTAAAAATGGTAAAGAAGCTTTAATAAGACTAAAAGAAATTGCAGAGCTTGATTGTGTTAACGATATTACAGAGCGAGTAGGGTTACTTATTTCAGATGTAGAAATGCCAGAAATGGATGGTTATACGCTCACTGCAGAAATTAAAGCAGATCCTAAACTTGCACCATTGCATGTGATTTTACACACATCGTTAAGTGGTGTGTTCAACCAAGCAATGATTGAAAAAGTAGGGGCTGACGATTTTATTGCAAAATTTAATCCAGACGAGCTTGCTACAGCCGTTAATAAGTGGGTTCATTGTGATTAATAAACATAGGTGTTATTGATTTGACTAATAAAGATTTGCAGCAAACAGAATACGATCAATTTCGCTTATTTTTAGAACAACAGTGCGGTATTGTTTTAGGTGAAAATAAGCAGTATTTGGTTAAAAGTCGCTTGGCACCATTAATGTCTCGATTTAATGTTGAATCGTTATCTGAACTGGTTAGCAAAACACTTGGCGTGCATGAGCGTCAATTGCGCGCTGCTGTTGTTGATGCCATGACAACCAACGAAACATTGTGGTTTAGAGATCAATACCCATTTGAGTTGCTCAAAACCAGATTATTCCCTGAATTTAAAGCGCTAAATAGGCCATTAAAAATATGGTCTGCTGCGAGCTCTTCAGGGCAAGAACCTTATTCAATTGCTATGTCGGTTGCTGAGTTTCAATCAAGTAGTCCTGGTGTTTTAAAAATGGGTGCACAAATAGTGGGTACTGACATCTCAAATACCATGCTGGATATGTGTAAACACGCTGAATATGATGCATTGGCACTGGCCCGCGGGCTATCTGCTGAGCGTCGTAAGAAGTTTTTTAAAGATAGCGGCAATGGTATGGCACAAGTGGTTGACTCATTGAAAAAGCAAGTGAGCTTTAGGCATTTAAATTTACTCGACTCGTACGCTTTGATGGGTAAGTTCGATATTATATTTTGCCGTAATGTTTTAATTTATTTTTCACCTGAGGTGAAAGCCAAAATAATTGCACAATTTTCTCAAGCACTTAACCCTAAGGGGTATTTATTTTTAGGTGCGTCGGAATCTATGTCTGGTTTGAGTACCGAATTTGATATGGTGCGTTGTAACCCCGGGATTATTTATCAAAAAAAATAACTACCGTTTACACCCCCCCCTCCTAAAAACGGCGCTATAGCGTCGTTTTTTGTTTTTATCGTCACTATTTTCATTGCTGGCTTACTTATTGCTTTATTGGTACTAAGTCAATTTTTTGGAGATAGTTATGGCTATCAGTTTTGATAAAGCATTAGGCGTGCATCCGCATGCGATGTTAATCCGTTCGCAAAGAGCAGAAATGCTCGCTACTAATATCGCAAATGCTGATACGCCCGGCTATAAAGCAAAAGATATCGACTTTGCCTCAGCATTAAAAACGGCAAAGTCTAACCAACTAAGCGGCAATACGATGGTAAGAACCAACGAAAAACACATTGCCGGTGGTACCCGTAGTGTAGGTGGGAATGAATTATTTCGTACGCCAAATCAAACAGATACAGGTGATGGTAACTCTGTTGATATACAAGTGGAACGGAACTTGTATACACAGAATGCTATGGAGTATCAGGCCAGTGTCCAGTTTCTTAATGGTAAATTTAAAGGCCTGAAAAAAGCCCTCGGTAGTCAAGGAGCCTAATTATGAGTTTATATAATGTGTTTGATATTGCAGGTTCGGGTATGAGCGCGCAAAACGTGCGATTAAATACCACCGCAAGTAATATCTCTAATGCCAATACAATTAGCTCTTCACAAAATGAAACGTACCGAGCGCGACAACCTGTATTTGCTGCGGAGCTAACAAAAGCGTCAGCTTCAGCAAGCAACCCACAGGGCTCTGCCGTTGGTGTGAAAGTGTTAGGAGTGGTTGAGAGTGATAAACCACTACAAATTGAATATAACCCAAACCACCCGAGTGCGGATGAAAATGGTTACATTTATAAACCCAACGTGAATGTTGTTGAGGAGATGGCAAATATGATTTCTGCGTCTCGCTCTTATCAGACAAATGTTCAAGTTGCTGATGCAGCTAAGCAAATGTTAAGTAAAACACTGCTGTTAGGTCAGCGGTAACTGAGGGTAGCTCATGAGTAACGATATTAGTACTTCTTCATCCTACATGGACTCTTTACGTTGGCAAGATAAGCAAGTGCCACAAAAAGAAGATAGTGATGCGTTAACCCAAGAAGATTTCTTTTCGTTGTTAACACAGCAGTTGTCATATCAAGATCCCAGCAAACCAGCTGATAACGATCAGATGATTGCACAAATGACAAACTTTACCATGGCTGAAGGAATATCAAATTTAAACTCTAATTTTGAGTCTTTAGCCGCGTCGATGACATCAAATTCGGCATTGCAAGCATCAACACTGGTTGGCAAACAAGCTTTGTTAGAGTCGAATACACTTGAGCTTAATGAGTCGGGTGAATCAAAAGGTTCTGTTGTAGCTGAAAAACCAGTCGATAGTTTAATGATTCGTATTGAAGATGCATCAGGGCAATTGGTTAAAACTATAGATTTAGGCACTCAGCCTGCAGGGGCCATCCGCTTTGCGTGGGATGGTACCAATGAAGACGGTGAGCGTCTACCTCCTGGTGAATACAATGTAGCGGCCGAAGGTAGCACAAATGGGGAATTTTCAAGCCTTCCTCTAGCTACATTCAAAAATATTGAGAGTGTTAATATTAATGGTTCAAGCGGCATTATTATTAACACCAGAGAAGGTGCGGTTAGGCTGACTGATGTCGCAGAAATCGCGTAATGGATTTTATATATTTTTTAGTCAATAGACTAAACATTTCAGGTTAGAGGTTAATTATGAGCTTCAATATTGCATTAACAGGCCTTGCTGCCGCACAAAAAGATTTAGACGTTACCGCCAATAACATTGCTAACGTAAATACCACGGGTTTTAAAGAATCTCGGGCTGAGTTTGCTGATGTATATGCATCATCTGTATTTAGCGCAAATAAAACTAAAAACGGTGATGGTGTGCAAACCACTATGGTTGCACAGCAATTTCATCAAGGTTCATTAAAGTTCACCCAGAACTCATTGGATTTAGCGATTACGGGTGAAGGTTATTTTGCGATGTCAAATGATCTTGGTGCGCAAGACTTTACTTACACGCGTGCAGGCGCGTTTAAACTCAACAAAGATAACTTCGTTGTTGATGCAAAGGGTAACTATTTACAGGGGTTCCCTGTGGACGCATCAACAGGTGATACAACTTCAGTTAGTTTAAGTACTTCCTCTGCAATACAAATCCCTGATTCGTCAGGTTCGCCTAGATCAACTACAAATGTTTACTCATCATTCAACTTGAACTCGACGGCAGATGCCCCTGGCGTTGCTTTTGACCCAGAAGATAGGACAACATACAACTCGTCTACTTCTACGACAATTTATGATTCGTTAGGTGAACCACATGTTTTGCAATACTTTTTTGCAAAATCTGACCCAGTGACTAATCCAAATGAGTGGCAGGTATACACAACACTAGACAGTAAGGTTATTGATCCAGCAACAGGTGGTGAACAAGCTGCAGCTCCATATGTACCAACAGTTACTATGGGTTTTGATTCCAATGGTGTGCCAAGTACAACAAATGGAGCACCTAATATCGACCCTAGAACGTTTGATGAAATTGTATTACCAGCAACAGCAACGACTGGTTTATCGTCATTGTTAACAAATGGTGCTTCTTTTCCAGATACAGGCGTTGAGTTAAATTGGCGCGATGAAGCTGGTACTGATAAAAAATTGCCAACACAATTTGCGAGTAACTTTGAAGTAAAAGCGCTTGAGCAAGATGGTGCAACAGTTGGGCGTTTAGCTGGTATTGAAATTGGCGCAGATGGTAAAGTTGTAGCGTCATATAGTAATGGTGACTCAACCTTCTTAGGCCAAGTAGCTCTGGTTCGCTTTTCAAACTCTCAAGGTCTACAACAGGTTGGAGATACCGCGTGGAAGAAAAGCTTAACGTCAGGGGAGCCAATTGCAGGTGAGCCTAATTCAGGGACTTTGGGGTCAATTAACTCAACGGCTCTTGAGCAATCTAATGTTAATTTAACCAATGAGCTGGTTGATTTGATTAGTGCGCAGCGTAACTTCCAAGCAAACTCTCGTGCACTTGAAGTGAATTCAACGCTACAACAAAATATTTTACAGATCCGATAATCATATTTTGATTCTAAAGGCTGCTTAATGCAGCCTTTTTTATTCCTCCTTAAAATCTTATTCATACTTAAATTTAATTTGGCACTTATATTGCATTTACTTATATATAGATTTCTTAATGAGTCGATGTTATGGATAAAATGGTCTACATAGCCGCATCTGGCGCTAAACAAAGCATGCAAGGGCTTGCTCTTAAAGCCAATAATTTGGCAAATGCGAATACCACTGGGTTTAAATCTGATTTTGCGCAAGCGCGATCAATGCAGGCTTTCGGTGAAGGTTTGCCGACTCGTGTTTTTGCAATGCAAGAGCGCCCAGGATCAAACATGACATCGGGCGGTATTGTGGAAACAGGTCGCAGCCTTGATATTGCTATGAGTGATAACGCCTGGCTGAGTGTTCAGGATGCCTCTGGTAATGAAGCCTATACAAAAGTAGGTTCGTTAAATATAACAGCTGAAGGTATGTTAACTACCAGCGACGGTCGTCAAGTTATTGGCGAAGGTGGGCCAGTCATATTACCTGTACCGATTGAAAAAATTGAATTTAGTAAAGATGGCACTATTCAAGTTCGCCCTCAAGGTGCACCGGCTAACTTTTTAGAAGAAGTTGATCGGCTAAAAGTGGTTGATGCAAACAACGCCACGCTCGAGAAGGGCAACGATGGCTTATTTAGAGCTAAACCAGGCCAAATAGTTGAAACATCAGCCAATGTACAAGTATTAGGTGGCACATTAGAAAAATCGAATGTAAATCCTGTGCATGAAATGGTCGATATGATCAGTCACCAACGCCAATTTGAATTACAAGTAAAACTGATGAAAACAGCTGAAGAGATTGACGAACGTCAAGAACAGCTGATGCGCATCGTTTAACTTTAACGTGAGGATATTATTATGAATCCAGCATTATGGATAAGTAAAACAGGGCTTGACGCTCAACAAACTGATATATCGGTTATATCAAATAACTTAGCGAACGCCAGTACAGTGGGTTACAAAAAAAGCCGCGCTATTTTTGAAGACTTGCTTTATCAAAATATTAATCAACCAGGCGGTCGCTCATCGCAAGACACCGAAATGCCATCAGGCTTAATGCTTGGTGCGGGTACTAAAGTAGTGGCTAACCAAAAAAACTTTTCGCAAGGTAATATGCTCACCACTGAAAACTCATTGGATTGGATGATTTCAGGCCCTGGTTTTTTTGAAGTACTGCAACCAGATGGCAATATTGCTTATTCGCGTAACGGCCAGTTTACTACCGACGGCGACGGGCGTGTTGTCACCTCGGGTGCTGGTTATGTTGTTCAGCCTGAAATGAATGTACCTGACGATGCACAGTCGATCACCGTATCTCAAGACGGTGAAGTGTCAGTTCGCGTTAAAGGTCAGGCCGAAAACGTGGTTATTGGTCAGATCACGATTAGTGATTTTATTAATCCGTCGGGCCTTGAACCTATAGGTCAAAACTTATATACCGAAACCGCGGTAAGCGGTGCGCCTGTTCAAGGTAACCCAGGTGTTGAAGGTTTAGGCACGATTATTCAAGGTTCACTTGAAACATCAAATGTAAATGTGACCGAAGAATTAGTTAATTTGATTGAAACGCAGCGCGTTTATGAGATGAACTCAAAAGTGATCTCAGCCGTTGATGAAATGATGAGTTATATCAATCAACAGTTATAGTTTTGGGGGGTTGTATGCGTAATGTTATGTTATTTACAGTAGGGACTTTACTATTAAGTGGTTGTGTAGCTACACAAAATAATGAGGTAGTACAAGACGATCCCTATTATGCACCTATGTATCCAGAGCCTAATATGGAGCCAGTAGTAGCAACCGGCTCTTTGTTCAGTACACAATTATCGAATGACCTATATGCCGATAAAAAAGCACTGCGAACAGGCGATATCATTACTGTTAAATTACAAGAGTCGACCCAAGCGACTAAAGCAGCTAAAACTGAAACAGATAAAGAAACCGATGCCAGCCTCGACCCTGTTATTGGCTTAGGTGGTTTACCGGTAAATATTGGTGGCGATAGTATTCAATTTGGTATTGGTAGTGACTCTTCATTTAAAGGTGACTCAAAATCAAACCAATCAAACAGCTTAGTTGGCGATATTTCGGTTAATGTGATGCGCGTGTTACCAAATGGTAACTTAGTGATTCGCGGTGAAAAATGGCTAACGTTAAACACCGGTGAAGAATTTATTCGCCTAGAGGGGTTAGTGCGTCCGCAAGATGTCAATGCCGATAATACTGTTGAGTCTAATCGAATTGCGAATGCGCGTATTCAGTACTCAGGTAAGGGTCAAACTCAAGAGGCACAAAGCCCGGGTTGGTTAACGCGTTTCTTTAGTAGCTCATTGTTTCCCTTTTAGAGGACATTCGACATGAATGGTTTTAAAGTTTTTTGTTTTATGGTGCTACTAGGCTGGCAATTTACTGCCAGTGCTGAGCGAATTAAAGATGTGTCTATGGTCGAAGGGGTGCGCTCTAACCAATTAGTGGGCTATGGCTTAGTTGTTGGTTTACCAGGTACCGGTGAGCAAAGCCGTTTTACCGAGCAAAGCTTTAAAGGCATGCTCAATAGTTTTGGTATTACGTTACCTTCTAGTTTAAAGCCAAAAATTAAAAATGTTGCAGCGGTTGCTGTTCATGCTGAACTCCCTCCATTTAGAAAGCCAGGGCAAACCATAGATATAACCGTATCATCGATTGGCAGTGCAGGCAGCTTGCGCGGTGGCACATTATTACAAACATTCTTAAAAGGGGTTGATGGTAATGTTTACGCCATCGCTCAAGGCAGTTTAATTGTAGGTGGCCTAGGTGCTGAGGGGCTTGATGGCAGTCGCGTTGTTATTAATACGCCAACGGTAGGACGCGTGCCAAATGGTGCAACCGTTGAGCGTGCTGTTAAAAGCCCATTTATGCAAAACGACTATATTACTTTTAATTTAAACCGCCCTGATTTTACTACTGCGAAACGTTTAGAGAAAACCATTAATGATTTAATTGGTCCAAATAGCGCTCAAGCACTCGATGCAGCCTCTATTCGCGTTATTGCCCCACGTGATGCCTCGCAGCGCGTATCGTACTTATCAACTCTTGAAAACTTAGAGTTTAAACCAGCGGATACCTCGGCAAAAATAATTGTTAACTCGCGTACTGGCACCATTGTTATAGGTAAAAATGTAAAGTTACAACCTGCGGCAATTACCCATGGTGGTTTAACAGTAACGATTGCGGAACAACAAAATGTAGTGCAGCCAAATCCTTTAGCAGAGGGTGAAACCGTGGTTACTCAGCAAAGTATTATTGACGTTAATCAAGATGATTCACGCGCTTTTGTATTTGACCCTGGTGTAAGTCTTGATGACTTAGTACGTGCAATTAATGAAGTAGGAGCTGCCCCGGGTGATTTAATGGCTATTCTTGAAGCACTTAAAGAAGCCGGTGCAATTAACGGTCAGCTTGTAGTGATTTAGTTTTATAAGACCCTATTTAGGGTCTTTAACAGTTAATCTATAAAAGACGCGGCATAAAGCCGCTGCTACCACAGCAATAAACACTGAATTTAACCCTACACAATAAGTAGCAGCGAGTTTACCTCGCGTCTCTCACTTAGTTTAATCTCTGCCTAGAACCTAGAACCTAGAACCTAGAACCTAGAACCTTTCACTTCGTTTGGCTTAATTATTGCATTGCTTTAGATATTATTAATTATTGTGTCAAAAAGCTGATGGAAACAAATCATCTAGATAAACAAAACTTTTTTGATTTAGGCAACTTAGACTCTTTGCGTCGAGATGCTTTAAACAGCGGTGATGCATCAACCGATGCATCTAAAGCGGCGTTAAAAAAAGCAGCGGCACAATTTGAAGCTATTTTTACCCAAATGCTGCTTAAAAGTATGCGTAAAGCAAATGAGGCTTTTGAAGATAAAGAAAGCCCGTTTAATGCTAGCGGCGTGAAATTTTTTGAAGAAATGCACGACCAACAAATGGCCTCAGAGCTTTCATCAAATGGCTCTTTGGGACTTGCAGATTTAATTGTGCAGCAACTATCGCCAGATGGAAAAAACTTTATGCCAGGCTCTGTACTTCGCACAACGTCTGATTTCTTTAGTGATCAACGTGCGGGTAGCACCTTACCTCATCAAGAAAATCAAAAGGTCACTGCAAAAGTCCCGCTTGTTGATTCAACTGAAAAAAGCGAACAAAACACAGCGCCTAAGACATTTGAAAATGCTGAGGAATTTGTAAGCACCGTGTGGGAACACGCAAAAACAGCGGCTAAAAAAATTGGTTTAAATCCGGCGGTTATGGTCGCGCAAGCGGCATTAGAAACTGGCTGGGGTAAACATATTATTAATAAAGGTGATGGTAATAGCTCAAACAATTTATTCAATATTAAGTCAGATAAAAGTTGGCAGGGTGAAAAGGCCAGTAAGGTCACTTTAGAGTTTGAGCAAGGTGCTGCAGTTAAAAAGCAAGCAAGCTTTAGAGCTTATGATTCGATAAAAGATAGCGTGAATGATTTTGTGGATTTTTTAACACAAAACCCGCGCTATCAAGATGCATTAAACAATACGGCAAAGCCGCATAAGTTCTTAGACTCTTTACAACAAGCCGGTTATGCAACCGACCCTAATTATGCTGACAAAATAAAAAGGGTGTTAAACAGTAACGAATTGAAGAATATCGCCACAAGCGTGATCCGCCAAGGAGTAGAGTAACATGTCGTTTAATTTATTAAATATTGCAAATTCAGGAATAAGAGCAAACTCTGAGTTATTGCAAACGACAAGTAAAAACATCGCAAATGTTAATACCGAAGGGTATGTACGTGAGCGCACCGAATTTACCACCATGATTGATAATCAGGTAGGCCGTGGTCAAACGTACCGATTATTGAATGAGTTTGCGCAAAAGCAATTAAACCGAGATACTTCAAATAAAAGTTTTTTTGATCAATTCGTTAGTGAAGCGAGTCGGGTTGATCAAATTTTTTCAGAAAAATCAAACAGCTTATCAACTAGTATCAACTCAATGTTTAATAACGTGCAAGAAGCTCTTAATCAACCCTCATCAACAGTTGCTCGTTCATTAGTGATGAGTGATGCACAAAATTTGATAGACCAAATGGACCGACTTGCAGGTATTGTTTCTGAGCAAAAAGCGGTTGTTAATGAGCAATTAGAAATCTTTTCTGAAGAGGCTAATACGCTTATTGAAAGTATTAGTTCGTTGAATCAAGAGATAGCGGGTGTTCATGGTACTAACAATGAAGCCGATGCGAGTTCGGCTTATAACGAACGTGATAAAGCAATACGTGATTTATCAAAACTGATTGATATAGAAACGTTAGATGGCCCAAATGGCGAAAAACAAGTGTTTATGGGCACAGGCGAAGCCGTTGTTATGCAAAATGGCTCATTTAATTTATTTTCGATTAGTGGCGACCCAGATACAAGCTTTAAAGAATTACGCCTAGATGTAAATGGCGGTAAGGCTGTGCCACTAGATATAGACCCTACTAAACTCAAAGGTAAAATTGGCGGTTTATTAGCGTTTAGAGACGATATTTTGGTGCCTGCTCAAAATCAAATAGGCCAGATGGGGATAGCACTTGCTGATTCGTTTAATCAGCAAAATCGTTTAGGTATGGATGCAAATGGCGAGCTTGGAGGCGATATTTTTAATATCCCAACAGTGAGTGGTTACGCATACCAAGCGAATACAGGTACAGCGGCAATAAAGGCAACCATTGAAGCAGGTAAAGGCAGTGAACTGCCAGCAAGTGACTTTGTGATCACTTATACGGGTAATCCTAACGAAGTAAGTATTCAGCCTATTGATAATAAAGGTGAACCTTTAGGCACAGCCTCTTTAGCAACTATTCCACCCAGTGGCATTATCGATTCAGCCGCTATTACCAGTGGGGAGTCGTTTGGTTTAGAGCTAAACGTAACCGGAGCCGGTAATGCCGGTGACCAATTTCAGGTAAAACTTAATAGTGGCGCGGCAGGTAATATATCGCTGACAACAGGTCGGGGCGAAGACATTGCCTTAGCCTCTCCAATTAGAACAGCTGACGGCCTAGATAATACAGGCACAGGCAGTATTTCACCGGGTAATGTCACCGATGTAACCACGGGTAGTTTTAGTAATCCTTTGGATTTAGCAAATGGCCCTATTAGCATTGTTAAAACAGCCAATGCTAATGAATATCAACTTACTGATGGTAATGGTACAACTACGTTTACGGTTACACCGCCTGCTAACAATATACTCGCTCAAGCCGGGGCACCATACGATGGTTATGGCTTTGATTTTAATATTGAAGGCGTACCAGCAACGGGAGATACCTTTAATTTAGAATTTAATGAAGGTGGTTTTGATGATAACCGCAATGGTCAAAAACTTGCTGACTTACAAAACACCGATTTAGTACGTCAAAATGTAGTAGCGAGCGCCTCAGCTGATAATCATAAAACGTTGAATCAGGCCTATGCTGGGTTAGTAACCGATGTTGGTGTAGTAACCAGTCAAGCAAAAACCAATGGTGCTGCATTTGATGCTTTAGCACAACAATCAGAAGCCTGGTACGAATCGTTATCGGGCGTAAACTTAGATGAAGAGGCGGCTAATTTGCTGCGTTTCCAGCAATCTTATGCTGCTTCTGCACAAGTATTAACTGCAGCGAGAGCTATTTTTGACACCTTATTGAGTGCGGCGAGGTAATTATGCGTTTATCAAATAATTTAATGTATCAAAGTCAAATTAATAAAATTTTAGATAATCAACAGGGCGTTGCAGGCGCTTTAGAGCGAGCAAACACAGGTCAAAAGTATTTGAGTACCTCTGAAAACCCAGCTGCTATATCGCAAGGGATGTTGTACACCAATAAAATAGAAACCAATGAGCAGTTAACTAAAAATATAAAGCAGCTAAATGGTCGCTTATCAACCGAAGAAAGCATACTTAAAGGTATGAACGACACTATTTTAGAGGCGCAAATGCTAACCATACGAGCGGGCAATGGTTCGTTAGGTCAAAGTGATTTGGCTTCAGTTGCCAGTGAACTAAAAGAATTGCAAAAATCGCTGCTTAACTTAATGAATAGTCAATCAGAAGGGGGGAAATACCTATTCTCTGGCTATCAAGACGATATTCAAACCTATACATTTAATAGCACTAATGGCAAATACGAATACCAAGGCGATCAAGGCCAGCATGAAGTGACGATCGCAAAAGGGGTTGAGATCAAATCAAGTGATAATGGTTTTAATGTATTTGAACGAGTTGATGCACGTCTTGATGTCGTGTCGAATGATGGAGCGCCATCAGGCGGCATTACCGCAGGGACTGTTTATGTTGAAAACCAAGGCGAGTTTGATCGCTTTCATAAAGATAATTATAACTCAGACCCAGATCCGCTTATTTCTCCAACGATCAATACCTATAACGTTAATGTTATCCCTGGTGCAACGCCTTCAGCGCCTGATCAGTATGAAATATTACGTGATGGTAATCCTCTTGTACCACCTGTTACTGGTGAAGTAACTGATGAGCCGATTGAGTTTGCAGGCATGGAAATTCAACTTGAAGGTGTAGCACCCGGCCAACTTGATTTCACCCTTGAAAAGCCAGGTAAAGAAAATGTGCTTAATACGCTTGAAGATCTGATCACTAGTCTAAATGACGAACAACTTGATGGAGCGCAAATTAACCAAGCGTTATCGGATGGGTTAATTCAGCTTAAAAATGCCAGTGAGCAAATTGTGTTTACTCAGGCTGGCCTAGGTGGGCGTATGAACGTGGTGGAGCGTGTGACCGATTCAAACAGTGCTTTAGATATTAATAATCAAGACAACAGAGCGAGCTTAATTGAAATTGATCCTGCTGCAGCCATTAGTGAACTCGCTAAACAGGAGGCAGGTTTAGACAGATCGATGGCGACTTTTGGTCGCTTGGCTAAACTTTCATTATTCGATTATTTATAAATACCATCCAAGGCAGGTTATTACTTAAAGAAAAATAGGTAATAACTTGCCTTAACAAGGCGGCAAAAAACTGTCACCCCTTTTTCTCTTCTGTCAAAAAAACGCTAGCCCTCAATTTAAAGTCGCAATAAACCCAATTTAGTTGTTATAAAACAGGGGTTTAACTTTTTTTTGCTAGTTGGCACAACTAATGCATTTAGCTAGTCATAGAAAGTGTGGTTTTTGCTTAAATATTTTGAACCACATTCTGATTGAAACTAGGAGATGGTAAAATGGCTTTAAGCGTAAATACAAATGTTGCATCACTTAATGGGCAACGCAATCTATCTAAATCTAGCATGGCACTTGAAACCTCAATGCAGAGACTATCATCTGGTTTGCGTATTAATAGCGCAAAAGACGATGCTGCAGGTTTACAAATTGCCAACCGACTAACTTCTCAGGTTAATGGCCTAACGGTTGCTCAGCGTAATGCCAACGATGGTATTTCAATGGCGCAAACCGCTGAGGGTGCGATGCAAGAGTCTGCAAACATCTTACAACGTATGCGTGACTTATCACTGCAATCAGCGAATGGTTCAAACAGTGCAGTTGACCGTGCATCCCTGCAAAAAGAAGTGGCAGCCCTGCAACAAGAGCTCACTCGAATTGCAGATACTACTAAATTTGGTGGCACCAGCTTACTTGACGGTACATTTGGTACTAAACAGTTTCAGGTAGGTGCTAATGCCAATGAAACCATTAATGTAAGCTTACGTAATGTTGCTGCCGATGCCATTGGTTCTAATGAAATTGATGGGCCAGGCACTGTATTTGGTGTAGTTGCCGCAGGCAGTATGGCCGCTAACGAAGTTGTCGCTGCTGGTTCACTAAATATTAATGGTACTGATGTGGCTTTCGGGGCCAATGATGGCGCCGATGGGGTTGCTAATAAGATTAATTCAGCCGCGTCAGGCGTTACAGCCGAGGCTCGCTTAGAGGTAGTTATTGGTGGAGTAACAAACCTTGATAATGCAACAATTAATATTGGTGATGATAACTATGATTTAGGCACATATGGTGGCGAAATGGCTCGTTTAGCTGAAGATATGGTTGCTGATGGTTATGATGCAGTTTACGATTCTGATGCTGGAACGATTACGCTAAAAGCAACGGGTGTTGATGGTATTGAATCTGTTATGGATGCAGGTACTCCAGCTGGTGGATTAACGTTTGACGGAACTGCTGCAGCTACAGCGGCGGCTTCAAAAACGTCAGAAATTAATTTGTCATCACCGAATAAAATTGGTATTTCAAATGATGGTTCAGCGAATGAGCTAGAGATGTTTAATGGTGCATTGAGTGAGTTATCATCGGTTGAAGCGATAGATATTAGTGGTACAACTAGTGAGGGGGCTCAATCGGCAATTCAAACAATTGATGCTGCATTGGCACAAATAGATACTCAGCGTGCCGATTTAGGTGCGGTGCAAAACCGTTTTGGCTTTACCATTGCCAACCTTGCTAACGTATCTGAAAACGTGTCAGCTTCGCGTAGCCGTATTCAAGATACCGATTACGCGCTTGAAACCGCAACGTTAACTAAAAACCAAATCATGCAACAAGCCGGTACTACTATTTTGTCTCAGGCAAACCAGTTACCACAGGCCGCATTAAGTCTTTTAGGTGGCTAATACCCGCTAACTATAAAAGAGCCAAGCGATATTGCTTGGCTTTTTTGTTTGTATTTCAATCAACTAAAAGTTTTTATTATTTTTTTTAAAAAAAAGCTAAAGGTAATTTTATAACTGCCGTTAACTTAATTAGAACGGAGCTTGAACAGATTTTTATTGTGATGGCTCTTGGTTAAAATCAATTAGTTACATTACGAAAGTAATCAGGAGTTATAACATGGCTTTATCAGTAAATACTAACGTTGCATCACTAAATGCACAAAGAAACTTATCAAAATCAAGCGATGCGTTAGGTACATCAATGCAACGCCTTTCATCTGGTATGAAAATCAATAGCGCGAAAGATGATGCGGCAGGTCTACAAATTGCTAACCGTCTTTCTTCACAAATTAATGGTTTAGGTGTTGCTCAGCGTAACGCTAACGATGGTATCTCAATGTCGCAAACTGCTGAGGGTGCGATGCAAGAGTCATCAAACATCTTACAACGTATGCGTGATCTATCTCTACAATCAGCAAATGGTTCAAACGATGCTAACGCTCGTGCGGCACTACAAAAAGAAGTTGGCGCATTACAGCAAGAGCTTACTCGTATCGCTGAAACGACTAAATTTGGTGGTACAAGCTTACTAGATGGTTCGTTCGGTACTAAACAATTCCAAGTAGGTTCAAACGCTAACGAAACAATTAACGTAACTTTGCGTGATGTATCAGCAGATGCGCTTGGTGCAAATGAAATTGATGGTGCTGGTTCTGTATTTGGCGCAGCAGCTGCAGCTGGTACCATGGCTGCAAATGAAGCTATAACAGCAGGTACGCTTAATATTAATGGTGTCGATGTTACTCTTGGGGCTAATGATGGTGCTGATGGTGCTGCAGCAAAAATAAATGCTGCTGCTACAGGCGTAGTTGCTGAAGCTCGCTTAGAAGTAACTATTGCTGGTATCACTAATACAGATAACGCAACAATCAATGTTGGCGATGACAACTATGATTTAGGTACCTACGGTGGTGATATGGCTCGCTTAGCTGAGGATATGGTTGCCGATGGGTATGATGCAGTTTACGATTCTGATGCAGATAATATTACACTTAAAGCAACAGGTGTGGATGGTATTGAATCTATAGTTGAGGCTGTAGGTACACCAGCTGGTGGTTTAACGTTTGATGGGCAAGCGGCTGCAGCTGCAGTAGCTTCAAAAACATCAGAAATAAACTTATCATCACCGAATAAAATTGGTATTTCTAATGATGGAACTGCCGATGAAACTGAATTATTTAGTGCTTCTACAAGCTCTTTGACATCAGTTGAAACTATTGATATTTCTGGGGCAACAAGTCAAGGTGCACAAGATGCAATTCAAACAATTGATGCGGCGCTTGCGCAAATTGATGCACAACGAGCAGACTTAGGTGCGGTTCAAAACCGTTTTGGCTTCACTATTGCTAACCTTTCAAACGTATCAGAAAACGTGTCGGCTTCTAAAAGTCGTATCGAAGATACAGATTATGCTGCAGAAACAGCTAAACTAACTAAGAACCAGATTATGCAACAGGCTGGTACAACAATCTTAGCTCAGTCTAACCAGTTACCACAGGCAGCACTTAGCTTATTAGGTTAATTTAACAATAAGCTCTATACTTAACTACTAAGGAAGGGGCAACCCTTCCTTTCTTGTATAGGTATAAAGCTTTATATCGCTTTATAGTAGGAGCGAATTATGGAAACGCAAAGTTTAAATCTAAATATCAGCTCAGCGCAAAAAGGTGAGGTTACCTCAAGTTACCAAACCCCATCACAAGTTAAGCAAAATGCTGATGAACAAAAGAATACACCCATCACCACCACTGCAAGTAATAGTGAAGTTTCTGAAACAGAGTTATCACCTGAAAAACTAGAGAAGGTGGTACAGCAATTGCAGGACTTTATGGGCGAAATGAACCGTAGTCTACAGTTTAAAGTGGATGAGGATTCTGGCCGTAATGTTATTAAGGTGATTGATAAAGAAAGTGGTGATTTAGTTAAGCAGTATCCTTCTGAAGAAGTGTTAGGAATTGTTGCTAAATTAGCGGAAGCCACTGGCGTGTTAGTTGATTTTAAAGTTTAGTTTGAGCAATTTAAGAGGGTAAGTATTATGGCTATTTCATTTACAGGTATAGGTTCAGGGCTTCAAGTTAATGAAATTGTAACTGCTTTAGTGAATGCTGAAAAAAGCCCTTACCAAGCTCGAGTAACTAAACAGCAAGCAAACTTTACTACCGATATATCTGCAGTAGGTACCCTAAAAGCCTCTTTGGAAGAGCTTAATGGTTCACTAGAATCATTGGGTGACATCGAAAACTTTCAAAAGCGCACTATCAGTGGCAGTGACGACTTTGTTTCTTTAAGCTCTGAAAAAAACGCGCAAACCAATAATTACTCGATTAAAGTTAATAGTTTGGCTGAGAACCATAAGCTAACATCAAATGCTATAGCTGGCGATGAAGCGGTGGGAGAGGGTAAGCTCACGATTAGTTCTGGCTCTAACAGTTTTGACATAAATGTGTCAGACACAGCAAAGCTGGCTGATATACGTGACGCGATTAATGACTCTGCTGACAATGATTCAGTTAATGCTACTATTATTACCGATGATACGGGGCAGCGATTAGTGTTATCAAGTAAAGAAACCGGCGCAGAAAACGCAATAAAAATTGTAGTTGATGATGTCGGTGATGGTGGTAATACAGACTTGTCTGGCTTGTCTCGTCTTGCGTATGATAGTGATACAACATCAACAACGTATGCTGAAAACTTAAACGAAGTAACAGCAGCGACGGATGCTTCAATTACGATTGACGGAACGCTTGTGGCCTCAAGCAGTACCAATGAGTTTAAAGATGTTATTGAAGGCGTTACCATTAATGCTAAAAAAACTCACAATGCAGACGATGATTTAAGTAAAGCAACTATCACTGAAAATAATAATAATGTTGCTGCTGGATTAAAGTCGTTTGTAGAGAAGTTTAATGCATTTATTGATTTATCAAATCAGCTCGGTCGCTCTAGCGCTGAAGAGGGCGTTGGTGCACTTGCGGGTGATTCATTACTTAGAGGCTCTGTAAACCAAGTACGCTCGATGTTAACATCTGAATTTAGCACGGGTAATGGTAATACCGACTTTTTAGCTAACTTTGGTATTAGAACTGAGCGCTCAGGTAAGTTAAGTATTGATTCTGACGCTCTTAAAGCTGCCGTAGAAAGTGATCCACAAGCTATCCAAACGTTTTTTGTTGGCGAAAATGACGGTGATGGTTTTGTTGGCCAGTTAGATACTGTTATTAAAGGTTATACGGCCTCTGATGGTATTATTAGTTCACGTATTGAAGGGCGTGAAACACAACTCGATAAGCTACAAGATGAAGTTGATGCATTTAATAGCCGAATGAAAAAGTATGAAGAGCGACTATATAGCCAATACAATGCCATGGATATATTAGTTGCTAACCTAAACTCGACAGGAAGTTACTTGCAGCAGCAATTAGCTAACCTACCGGGTGTGGCTAAAAAGTCTAGCTAAATAGCATTGTTTAGTAAATAAAACCTGGCTTGTTAGTCAGGTTTTTTTATACCTGTTCGCTTATTGGTAATTAACAACGCTTGGTTTATAGTGAACTTTCAGGCTATAAAAATACAGAGTGATAAATCAATTAATCACTCTGTAAAGGGGAATAAAATAGGGGGTTAGCTAAGGCAAGAAGTGTTTTTAAATATTAGATTTATACTTATTTACAGCTTTTTTATTTTTTTGATTACCAACTATTTTAACCGCTAATAGTTGCTTTTGATTATCTATTTTAACAGATAGCTGTTCTATTAGGTTGATTAAAAACTCAAGTTCAGTGGCTGAATAATGAGTTTTTTCTCTAGAAAGTGAGCTACTTATGTGAATATCGAGTTTATTATGAATATTCAGCGCTTGCTCAATATCCCAATCTTCTGAGTCAGCAATCAAACTTACTAGCTCATTGCAATATGCTCGAGTCTCACTATCTTTAACTTGTGAGCTTGTAACCCGATTTAAAGACATTATAGTTGTGGTTCTCTTTGTTCAAATGGAATTGCTTCCCAACCTGATTTTATTTCCTTGATCAAGGTAATTACTTCATCAATTTTTTCTATATCGTTCTCAAGGTTCGCGGTTAATAAGCTGCGCTGACAGTAATCGTACAAAGAGTCTAAGTTAGTTGATACTTCATTATTATGTTCAAAATTTAATACTTGCTGTAACGCACCAAGTAGCACAATACAATCAGAGATTGCGTTGCCTTTTTTTTCTAACTCTTTACGTTCAATAAATCCCTTTGCAGCAGAGAGTTTGCCAACAATATTCACAAACACGAGTTTGACTTGATCATAAGGCGTCATTTCTTTAACGCTGCTAACTGTTATTTGACGGTATTTATTGATTGATGCGTGCGCCATAGGTAATTCCTCAAATTTTAATTGCATGTGTAGAACCTTAAGCAAGTTTAGTTCCAACATAAGTTTGACTGTTACTTATCGGCCAAAACAGTCACACCTTTAAGTAATAATAGCAGTTTTTATGAGTTTCTTCTTTGTAGAATCGTATCATTACTAGTGGCAAAATGTGTTAGATAATTCATCCTAAGTAGGTATGCCGTTATAAATAGCTAAAGAGTTATTAGTTATAAAGTATTGGCTTTTCAGGCAGGGTGTCTGTTTTTTGGCGTTAATGTCAAAAAATCGCCGCTATTACTTGCATCCAAATCCAACTGGCTTACAATTTGATTAATAAAACAAATTAGTGAAATAAATGGCTCGCTAAAAATGATCTTAATTTTAGATAATAATAATAATCGCTCTATTGGATTATATGCATCGCTTACTTTTATTGGTGAGGCGGTACAGTTGCAAACAGAAGCTGACTTTGAGCTGGCATGTAGTCACTATCAAAATAAAGAATGTATTGTGGTATTAGGGGCGTTGCAATCTTTGGATCATGAAAGTTTAATTAAACGCTATCCAACATTTCCTTTTTTATTGATTGGTGAAACGCTCAAACCGCTACTGAGTCTCGCCAATGTTGTTGGACTAATTTGTGAGCCATTTACTCATGAAGTTACCACTCAGTTACTACATGATTGCCAGCAATATCAGCGTATGCTGCCTCATGAGCATCAACATAATAAAGAAAAAAGTACCTTTGATGGCCTTGTAGGTGAAACCAAAGCCGTAAAAGATTTACGCTTTTTAATTACTCAAGTTGCTAAAACCGACGCCAACGTACTTATTTTAGGTGAGTCGGGCACGGGTAAAGAAGTGGTTGCTCGTAACGTGCATCTACTTTCTAAGCGTAACAAAGGCCCATTTGTACCAGTAAACTGTGGGGCAATTCCTGCGGAGCTACTAGAAAGTGAACTATTTGGCCATGAAAAAGGTGCATTTACCGGAGCTATTTCAGCACGTAAAGGCCGGTTTGAATTGGCGCAAGGTGGCACGCTATTTTTAGATGAAATAGGGGATATGCCGCTGCAAATGCAGGTTAAGTTACTGCGAGTACTACAAGAGCGTAGCTATGAGCGCGTTGGCGGTACTAAAGCGATTCAAGCCGATGTACGTGTTATTGCTGCAACCCACCGCGACCTTGAAAGCATGATTGAAAAAGGCTCATTCCGAGAAGATTTATATTATCGCTTAAATGTTTTTCCTATTGAGAGTCCATCACTTGCTCAACGTGCAGAAGACATCCCTTTGCTACTTAAAGAGCTAATGCGCCGTGTAAATGAACAAAGCGGTACTACGGCTAAGTTTACAGAGCGTGCTATTGATAGTTTAAAAGAGCATTCTTGGCCGGGTAATATTCGTGAGCTTGCGAACCTAGTTGAGCGTATGGTTATTATGTTCCCTGACAAGGTGGTGGATGTTCCTGACTTACCTAACAAATACCGCTACATTGAAGTTGAAGCCTATGAGCCACAGTATCCAGAAGAACTGATGGAGCGTGATGCGTTTAATGATATTTTTAGCGGCGGATTTAGTGAAGACGAAATAGACCTTGAAGATGATTTTGCTCAAGCGGCACCGGGTTTATTGCCCGATGAAGGTATTGAGCTTAAGGAGTACTTAGCTGAGCTTGAAATTAACTTAATCACCCAGGCATTAGAGCGCTTTGATTACGTTGTTGCCCGTGCTGCTGAAGTGCTAGGCGTAAGGCGAACCACACTGGTCGAAAAAATGAAAAAATATAACTTGTCTAGGGATTAAGAGCAAAGTGCAGGTGTTATATTTTAGGTTTTAGGTTAGAAAAGCTAAACACTACGCTTAATGCAAACTCGGCGCTATAATTGTCAGCGGGTTTACCTCGCGTCTCGTAACCCGAAACCCGCCCTTAGCCTAACTTTTTAACTTCTTCCTTCCTAAAACAATCATTACTATGATCGTTAACCATTCCACAGGCCTGCATGTAGGCATACACTGTGGTTGGGCCTAAAAATTTAAAGCCACGCTTTTTTAAATCCTTCGCAAATAACGTCGATGCCTCAGTAACTGCAGGGTAGTCGGCCAGTGTTTCTAGATCGTTTACCTGAGGTTTATTACTCACAAACTGCCACTGATAATCACTAAAACTGCCAAACTCTTCTTGAATAGTAATAAAGCATTTTGCGTTATTAATTGTTGCGACAATTTTTAAGCGGTTGCGAACTATGCCCGCATTTTGCATTAATTTTTCTATATCGTGTTCAGTAAAGGCCGCTACTTTGTGTACATCAAAGTTGGCGAAGGCATTTTTATAATTCTCACGCTTTTTTAATATGGTATACCAGCTGAGTCCTGCTTGTGCCGATTCTAATGTTAAAAACTCAAAAAGTAGTTGATCGTCATACACAGGGACGCCCCATTCATGATCATGATATTCCACATAGTCAGGTTTTGTTGTATCTAACCATGGGCAGCGGCACTGAGTCTCTTTATTCATACATTTTCCTTTGCGCGTCATTTTTACGGCACGTGTTTTTACGGTTTAATCTATTGAATTTACGGGTAAATAATTTTGGTACATATTGTGCATTAGCCACTGTATCTACATTATTTTAGAGAGTTGATTATGGCCCTTGCAAGTGTGCTAAAACCCCAGTTTATTTCTGCTAATCAGTATAACCCATGTTTACTGCAAGAGGAGTATGTTGGTGAGTTGAGTGATTTGCGTCAACAGGCAAGTTGGCTTTCTCATTTAGTTGATACTATGCCTGCGGGCGTGATTGTACTCGATGGTAAAGGAATGATCGCTAAAGCGAATCAAATTGCTATCGATATGCTCGGTGAACCACTAGAAGGTGAGAAGTGGTTTAGTGTTATTCAGCGCTCATTTCGTCCTCATCAAGATGATGGCCATGAAGTGTCGTTAAAAGATGGACGCTTAATAAAACTCGATATTACCGCACTTGCGCCAGAGCCTGGGCAACTTATATTAATGACCGATTTGACTGAAACCCGACGCTTACAAAAACGAGTCGCGCATATGCAGCGTTTAAGTGCGTTAGGTAAAATGGTGGCATCTTTGGCCCATCAAGTACGCACACCGTTATCAGCAGCTATGTTGTATGCTGCCAACTTAGGCTCAAAGCGCTTACCCGAAGCATCACGCGGCAGTTTTCACACAAAATTAATGTCTCGCTTGAAAGATTTAGAAACCCAAGTAAACGACATGCTGCTATTTGCTAAAAGTGGTGATCAACAGGTAGTTGAGCAAGTGTCGATGCAACAGTTACTCAGTGAAGTAAAAGCCGGTGCTGATGCCATGGTAGCGCTCAATGATAGCGAATTAAATGTGAGCTTACCTGAACCCGATATAGAAATTATGGGTAATAAAACCGCATTAGCCAGCGCTATTCAAAACCTAATTCACAACAGTATTCAAGTTATTGGCAGTGGCGCGCAGGTTTACCTTAGCGCCCAGCGTGACAAACAAGACTCTGACTTTGTGCGCATTAGCGTTAGTGACAATGGTCCAGGCATTGACTTAGTTCAGAGCGAGAAAATATTTGAACCTTTTTATACCACTAAAAGCCAAGGTACAGGCTTAGGGCTTGCCGTTGTTAGTTCGGTAGCCAGTGCGCATCAGGGAAGGGTTGAGGCAAACAACAACCCACACGGGGGAGCAATTTTTAGTATGTTGCTGCCTATTAGTGTCACATCTAAATTAGGGGAGTCACATGAGTAACACTATTTTAGTTGTAGAAGACGACGCCGGACTTCGTGAAGCATTAATTGATACTCTAGAAATGTCGGGCATCGCTTGCACGGCAGCCAGTAGTGCAGAGCAAGCCATGTTGTTATTAAAAAAAGATGTATTTTCACTGGTGGTCAGTGATGTACAAATGGGCGAAATGAGTGGCTTGGATTTATTACGCAGTATTAAATTAAATCACCCTGATTTACCCGTACTTATGATGACGGCCTATGCCACTATTGATGATGCAGTTGAGGCCATGCGCCTAGGCGCGATTGATTATATGGCTAAGCCATTTGCCCCAGAAGTGCTATTGAACATGGTGAGCCGTTACTTACCTGAAAAGGAAAAAGAAACAGACGGTCCTATTGTTGCCGACCCTAGTAGTATTCAACTACTTGAACTTGCAGGTAAAGTTGCTCGTTCAGATGCCAGCGTAATGGTACTTGGGCCAAGTGGCTCAGGTAAAGAAGTGCTGGCACGGTATATTCATGACAAGTCAAAACGCTGCAATGAACCATTTGTAGCAATTAACTGTGCTGCTATTCCTGAAAACATGCTTGAAGCTACTTTGTTTGGCTACGAAAAAGGCGCGTTTACTGGTGCGATTCAGGCCTGCCCGGGTAAGTTTGAACAAGCACAGGGTGGGACTATCTTACTTGATGAAATCACCGAAATGGATTTAGGCTTACAAGCTAAACTACTGCGGGTATTACAAGAACGCGAAGTTGAGCGTTTAGGCGGTCGGAAAACTATTTCGCTAGATGTACGTGTGCTTGCAACCAGTAACCGCGAATTAAAAGAGGCTGTTGCTGAAAATCAGTTCCGCGAAGATTTATATTATCGACTCAATGTTTTCCCTTTACTGTGGCGACCTCTGTGTGAGCGTCCTGGCGACATTATTGTACTGGCTAAGCATTTAATTGAACGTCACTTAAGTAAAAGCAAAGAGCCAATGGCGTATCTAGATACAAGCGCTGAACAAAAACTACTTAGCCATAGCTGGCCGGGTAACGTTCGAGAGCTGGATAACGTTATTCAACGTGCTTTAATTTTACGCAGTGGCAGTACTATTGATGAGCATGCAATTTTTATCGAAAATTTAACCCCAACTCAGTTTGTGGTTGAAACAACAACAGTGCCGGAGCCTATAAAAAGTAATCTCAGTAACGCTTATTATGATGAAAAAACAATGCCCGAAGATGAGCAAAAAAATGATTTGCTCGCCCTAGACACGGGGAGTTATAAAGATGAACTTAAAGATAAAGAACATCGCATAATTTTAGAAACCTTGGCGCGTTGCCAAGGGAAGCGTAAAGAAGTAGCCGAAACCTTAGGTATAAGTCCACGTACTTTGCGTTACAAATTAGCGCAAATGCGCGATTTAGGTATTTCCCTCCCTGCATAACCTCAACAGCCCTAAAACTAAGTAACACATTTTAGGGCTGTCAAAACTCTGACTACGTAATTTTATAGTTCAACATATTGTTTTAATTGAATTTTATTTTTGGCATGTTTTGTGCTTTATTCTATTTAAGAGTTTACTGCATTATCAGAGACAATTATGAAAATTCAAAACAGTGCTTTATTTCAAGAAATGCAATCTATGGCTTCAGAAGCCACGCGTAGTAACCAAGTTAATAACTTGCCAACGCAAGTGCAATCAACGTCTACAGCACAGTTTGGTGATATGTTGAGTAATGCACTTAATACAGTGCATGAGCTTCAGCAAGACACAGGACAAAAAAGAAAAGCAGTTGAGATGGGCGATAGAAGCGTATCGCTTGCTGAGGCGATGATTGCTTCGCAAAAGTCTTCTGTGGCATTTGAAGCTACGGTACAGGTTCGTAATAAGCTTGTTGAATCTTACAAAGAAATTATGAACATGCCTGTTTAACTAGGTAGTGGAGAATTATTGTGGCGCAATCTAATCAATCTACAGATCTGGCACTTGCTGATGGCATGATGGAGCAAAGTGAAACTGAAGATCAACAAGAGCAAAAATCAGGCTATTTCAGCGCCCTAGGTGGTGTTGATGTTTTACGTCAAATTACCCTGATTGTTGCATTGGCCATTTGTTTGGCTATTGCTATCTTCGTGATTATCTGGGCTCGTCAGCCAGATATGCGCCCATTAGGTAAAATGCAAACTCAAGAGTTAATTGAAACACTCGACTTTTTAGATGCGCAAAAAATTGACTATGAACTTGATGGTAATGTGGTGTCGGTTGATGAAACTGAGTATCAAAATATTAAGTTACTGATGACCCGTGAAGGCTTAGATCAAGGGCCGACATCAGGTAGCGATATTATTATGCAAGACATGGGGTTTGGAGTAAGCCAACGTTTAGAACGTGAGCGCCTTAAACATGGTCGCGAGCAACAGCTTGCCCGTACTATTGAAGAGCTAAACAACGTTACTCGCGCCAAAGTACTATTAGCTATTCCAAAAGAAAATGTATTTGCTCGTCGAGAGAAAAAACCCTCAGCAACAGTAGTATTAACGCTTAAGCGTGGTCGCTCACTAGATAGCGAAGAAGTTGACTCAGTAGTTGATATGATTGCTTCAGCGGTGCAAGGGCTAGAGCCTTCTCGCGTAACGGTGACCGATCAAAACGGTCGCTTATTAAATTCAGGTTCGCAAACCTCTTTGGCTGCACGCTCTCGTAAAGAATACGACCTAGAGCGTAAACGTGAGCAAGAATACCTAGAAAAAATTGACAGCATTCTAATTCCCGTCGTTGGCTTGGGTAATTACACCGCCCAAGTAGATTTAAGCATGGACTTTAGTGCAGTAGAAGAAACACAAAAACGTTACAACCCAGATTTACCGGCAGTAAGAAGTGAAACCACTTTCGAAGAAAATAATATCGGTGGTTTAGCGGTAGGTATTCCTGGTGCACTTACTAATCAGCCTCCGGTTAACTCAACGATACCTGAAGATGCAATGGCTGGCGGTGCAGGCACTGCAACCTCTCCAAGTCGTACTCATAAAGAAGCTACCCGTAACTATGAACTTGATACCACTATTTCTCATAAACGTCAGCAAACGGGTGTGATCCGCAGAATAAGTGTGTCTGTAGCGGTCGATTACTTACCCACGGTTGGTGAAAACGGTGAAACAACCATGACACCACGCTCGGTAGAAGCTTTGTCAAATATTCGTCGTTTGTTACAAGGTGGCGTAGGCTTTGATATGCAACGTGGCGATGCACTTGAAGTAGTAACCGTACCATTTGTTCGTGAAGACTCAGCGCTTGATTTTGAATTGCCTTTATGGGAACAAGATTGGTTTATGAAAATGATGCGCTTAGTATTAGGTGCGCTGGTTATTATTGTACTGATTTTAGCTGTAGTTAAGCCTATGCTTAAGCGCTTAATTTACCCAGATAATACACTTGAAGAATATGATGAAGACTCTCTTAGTTCAGGTGTTGACCTTGGTGACAGCACATTAGATATGCTTAATAATGACTTTGATTCTGCTTCAGTTGGCTTCTCAAGCGATGGTACACTACAGTTACCAGACCTACATGGCGACGAAGACTTATTGAAAGCGGTTCGTGCCCTTGTAGCCAACGAACCAGAACTATCATCACAAGTAGTGAAAGCGTGGTTAACAGAAGATGACTGATCAAGAACAAAAACAACTACCACCGGCGTTTGATGTTGATAAGCTCGATGGTGTAGATAAAGCGGCGATATTATTGCTAAGTTTATCTGAAGAAGATGCAGCGCAAATCTTAAAGCACTTAGAGCCAAAGCAAGTGCAAAAGGTAGGTATGGCCATGGCGGCAATCGATGATTTGTCGCAAGCTAAAATTAGCGCAGTGCACAACTTGTTTATCGAACAAATTCAAAGCTTTAGTACGATAGGTTTTCAGTCTGAAGATTTTATCAAAAAAGCACTTACGGCTGCACTAGGTGAAGATAAAGCCGCCAGCTTAATAGACCAAATTGTCATGGGCTCAGGCGCTAAAGGGCTTGATTCATTAAAATGGATGGACTCAAAGCAGGTAGCGAATATTATTCGTAATGAGCATCCGCAAATTCAAACAATTGTGCTTTCTTATTTAGAGCCGGAACAATCTGCTGAGATTTTAGCGCAATTTCCTGAAAAAGTGCGCTTAGATTTAACCATGCGTATTGCTAATTTAGAAGAAGTTCAACCAGCGGCTTTACAAGAATTAAACGAAATTATGGAAAAACAATTCGCTGGTCAAGCGGGCGCACAAGCTGCGAAAATGGGTGGCTTAAAAGCGGCTGCAGATATTATGAACTACCTCGATACCAATGTTGAAGGGCAGTTAATGGATTCTATCCGTGAGCATGACGAAGAAATGTCGCAACAAATTCAAGACTTAATGTTTGTCTTCGAAAACTTAATGGATGTAGAGGATCGAGGTATTCAAGCAATTTTACGTGAAGTGCCTCAAGATGTACTGATGAAGGCGATTAAAGGCACTGACGAAGCGCTTAAAGAGAAGATTTTGGGTAACATGTCAAAACGTGCAGCAGAAATGCTTGCTGATGACCTAGAAGCTATGGCACCAGTGCGTATTAGTGAAGTAGAAGCAGCACAAAAAGAAATACTGTCAACAGCTCGTCGTCTATCAGATTCAGGTGAAATTATGCTTGGTGGTGGCGGTGGTGAGGAGTTCTTATAATTTATGAGTAACTCAAAAGGTCGCCCGTTACACGCTGATGAAGCTGATGAGCTATTAAAAAATTGGCCAATTCCAGATGTTGCGCCAGATGAGCGAAGTTTTGGCAATCGTTCGACCGCTTTTGGTACGCCATTGGCAGAGCTATACCATAAAGAAATGGCCAAAGAGCAAGATGAAGAGCCCGAAGAACAAGAATTACCTTCTCTTACTATGGTGGAGCTTGAGCGCATTCGCCAAGATGCGTATGAGGAAGGTCTTAAGCAAGGACACGAGCAAGGCTATATAGATGGTTTTGATAAAGGCGTAACTGAGGGAAAAGAAGCTGGTTACAAAGAAGGTGTTGAGCTGGGTAAAACCCAAGGTCAAGAAGAGGTTAAACCTTTGATGGATGAGCAGTTAACTCACTTACGCAGCTTGTTAGATAGTTTATCTGATCCACTTAAAAAAGTGGATGAGCAAGCAGAAAAGCAGTTGGTACAGTTAGCAACTATGCTTAGTGAAGCAATCATTTATCAAGAGATAAAAACTTCGCCTGATATTATCTTACATACCTTGAAAAAAAGCATTGATGCATTGAATGCAGAGCAACAGAAAGTTAAAATTCATCTTCACCCAGAAGACCTAACACTTATAAAAACCAGTTATGGCGAGCAAGCTATTGAAGATAATCATTGGCAGTTAATTCCAGAGCCTACATTGGAGCGCGGCGGTTGTGAAGTTAAGACAACACTATCGTCTTTAGATATGACCTTGAAAACTCGTGTCAAAGAAACATTGGATAGTTTTTTGCATAATAGTGGTATCTAACTTTTTATTGGCGTGCAATGTCTGTGAGCGATACTTCATTAAGCGAACGCTTATCTCAATACCAACAACATATTAAAACCCCTGCCCCTGCGGTTGCGGGTGTTTTAACCCGTGTGGTTGGTTTAACACTTGAAGCAAAAGGCCTGCGAGCTCCAGTAGGCAGCCAATGTAAAATTGAAACCATGAGCGGCTTTGTTGATGCCGAGATTGTTGGTTTTAATGATCAAACCTTATATTTAATGCCCAATGATCATATCTCAGGTGTACTTCCTGGTGCCCGAGTTATTCCTCAAGTTAACGACACTGGTTTACCTGTTGGTATGAGTTTACTTGGCCGAGTTGTCGACGGTTTAGGGCGACCTTTAGATGGGCTAGGGAAAATAAACGCAGAACACACACTTAAATTCGCTCAAAACGCAATAAATCCACTGGCAAGACGCCCCATTAGTAAACCCATGGATGTGGGAGTACGCGCTATTAACTCAGTAATTACCGTAGGCCAAGGTCAGCGTATGGGCTTATTTGCAGGCTCCGGTGTGGGTAAATCAGTACTATTGGGCATGATGACTCGAGGCAGTGAAGCCGATGTAATTGTAGTGGGTTTAGTTGGTGAGCGTGGCCGAGAAGTAAAAGAATTTATTGAAGAAATACTGGGTGTTGAAGGACGTAAACGCTCAGTTGTTGTGGCAGCGCCTGCTGATGCTTCACCATTAATGCGATTAAAAGGCTGTGAGAGTGCAGTCACCATTGCAGAATACTTTCGAGATCAAGGGCTAAACGTATTGTTACTGCTTGACTCGGTAACGCGTTATGCCATGGCACAGCGTGAAATAGCACTGGCTGTGGGTGAGCCTCCTGCTACCAAAGGTTATCCGCCTTCAGTATTTGCTAAATTACCCGCATTAGTGGAACGTGCTGGTAATGGCGGAGAAGGGCAAGGCTCTATTACTGCCTTTTTTACTGTACTGAGTGAAGGTGATGACATGCAAGACCCGATAGCCGATGCCGCACGTGCCATACTAGATGGGCATATTGTTTTATCGCGTGATTTAGCCGACAGCGGTCATTACCCTGCTATTGATATAGAAAAGTCTATTTCTCGAGTGATGCCACAAGTGGTTTCAGAGCCACATATGCAGCAAGCTCGGGTACTTAAACAAGTATATTCTATGTATCAACAGAATAAAGATATGATCACCTTGGGTGCTTATCAAAAAGGCAGTGACCAAATGCTTGATCAGGCAATAAACATGATGCCAAGAGTGAACGCATTTTTACAGCAAGGCATGCGTGACGTGATTAGTTATGATGATGGCCTACAAGGGCTCGCACAATTATTAGGACAAGCATAATGGCAAAAAATAAACTACATTTGCTGCTTAAGCTTGAAAATGAAAAAGAAGAAACATTACGCATGAGCTACTTGCAAGCAAATCAAAACTTGCAGCTAAATCAGCAAAAGCTTCAAGGCTTAAATGACTTTCGACTTGAATATACGCAGCAACTTCATATTAAAGGGCAATCGGGCTTATCAAGTGCCGGGTTTAGCCAGTATCACGCATTCATAGCTAAGATTGAAGAGGCGACTCGCCAACAAGCGAGTACCGTTAATACTGCAAAACAAGTCGTGAGCCAGCGTAAAACGTTATGGTTAAAACAACAAGTTAAAGCCAAAGCGGTTGCTAAGCTAATTGAAAAGCAACAGTTAAAAGCGGAT
Source organism: Pseudoalteromonas sp. S1612 (assembly GCF_005887175.1). Lineage (GTDB taxonomy): Bacteria > Pseudomonadota > Gammaproteobacteria > Enterobacterales > Alteromonadaceae > Pseudoalteromonas > Pseudoalteromonas undina. Next base: position 37,885 of record NZ_PNDH01000021.1, read on the forward strand.
ATGCTGGTGGCTAAGAATGAACAAAAAATGTTAGATGAGTTTTCTTCTAATCAATTTTATCAAAGGAATAAAGCACTATAAGGTAGGCATACTAATTGCTTATGTTCTATTAGAGCAATGTTTTTTAGGATTGTGCGGTGGGCTGTTGCCGCTTTTATTAGGTGATTTATGGCGATGAATGATATTTCAATGTTGGCGGTATCTGAGCAAGACTCATACTTAGTTAAAAAAGACAGTGATAAAGCAAAACTAGATAGTAGTAATGATGCTGGTTTTTTCGACCAACTAGCTCTTGCGAACCAAGCTTCTGAAACACAAGATTCAGAGGTCAAAGCGCCACACAAACAGCCTTCAGATGAACAACCCGACCTAAAAGAGCAAGATAGCGAAGAAAAGCCTTTGAGCGGTGAAGATATGTTGGCGCAAATTAATGCGGCACAAGTAATCGACACCTCAGTAAAAAATAATTCTCATAGCGGCGCAGAGTTAATAGATAAAGACGGTGTCAAAATAAACATCAAGCCTGAAGATAAGCTTGCACCTATTGTTATTAATTTGCCAAGTGATGAAATTGTTGATGATGCAGCTATTTTACAAGCACAAAATGCTGTAGGTGCTGAGTCAGCGAGCAAAACTGCAGCTGAGTCTTCACAGCTTGGAACTAAATCGATAGCGACAGCTGCCATAGCCGGAGAATCTGAGACTGTTAAAAATGAGCAAGCGGTTGCTAAACCATCAGATAAGCCGACTGTTCCTACGAGTACTAAAGCATCGATAGACGCCTCTGTTTTAGCGCTGTTATCAAAAGATGATAATGCAATTAAAGCAGATAAACTCTTAGCAAATTTAACGCCTTCACAACAAGATGAACTTGCTACTGAGCTTGATGCGATGAGCAAACCTATTGATAAAGACAATGTAGCGGATTTAAAGCAATTACTCAGTAAGTATGTTAGCGAAAGCGAGAAACCGCAAACTCCTCAACAAGCCATTAATACACAAATAAGTACGTTAACTACCCCAGAAAAACAGGCATTGCTTAATCAGATGCAGGCATACATTAAAAGTGAGCCTCTATCTACTAAAGAACTTACTTTATTAAAAGGGGTTATCAGTGATTTAGAAACAGCTATCAACGCAGACACTTTGTCTAGTGCCAAAGATAAACCGCTGTTTGCTAATAATACGTTGATAGCAGGTGTTCCACCTAAAACACACCAAGGTACAGAGTCGGCTAATGTAAAACCTGAGCTAAAATTAGAAAGCTCTAAATCGATAGCCGAAACGCCTGAGGAGCTTGCTAAACAGCTTGATGTACTACAAAAAGAGAGTATGCGCGCCACTAACGCAGAGCAAATGCCACCGCGTGCTGCACAGATTTTTTCTCAAATCATTAATATATTCGATAAATCGTCGCTTAATACTATCGCTAAATACGATACTTTAGGCTACGAGCAAGCTATTATTGAAGCGCAAAGTTTACAGGCCGGGCAGTTGCAAAGTACTGCACAAGCTAAACAGGTAAGCATTGATCCTGCTACCTTACAGGCGTTAAATATTATTAAAAGTGATGCTGCAAAAATGCTACAAGAGCGCGTTACCTCAATGTTAAGCATTAATAATAAAGAAGCTGAAATTCGTTTAGATCCACCTGAGATGGGCAGTATGCAAATTCGCATTCGAAGTGATGCAGAGCAAGCACAAATAAACTTTGTAGTGCAAAATCAGCAAGCCAAAGAAGCGCTAGAGCAGTCTTTACCTAGACTTAGAGAATTATTAATGCAACAGGGTTTAGAGCTAGGTGAAAGCAGTATTTCTTATGGTGATTCATCTCCAGAACAAAACGAGCAACAAGAAGGTCAGCCACAAGGTCAAATGGCTAATAATAGCTCTTCAGATGAGACAAATAGTGAGCAACCAGATAAGCAAACACACAGTTCTGGACAACAAACGTCATCATCAATAGATTACTATGCCTAAGTCCTGCTATTATAATAGTTAAAACAAGCAAATACCTTTGCGAATAAAGGAAATACAATGGCTGAAGATACTAATTTAGAAATAGAAGAAGTCAGTAAAAATAAAAGCAAACTCATTATAATTATAGCCGCTGTATTAGTTATTGTTGGCGGTGTAGCTGGTTACTTTTTACTATCGGGTGATGATGAGCCCGTAGAAACTTTAACAGATGATGCCGCCAGTGGTGAAGTAGCCGCAGAATCATCAAGCTCCTCGGCAACGGTCGGCAGTGCGCTATATGTTGCTATGCCAAGACCTTTTATATTTAATGTTCCAGGGGCGAGTCGCGATAGAATTGTACAAATTAAAGTGCAATTGCTGGTGCGCGGAGATGGCAATGAAGAAACTGCTAAAAAGCATATTCCACTGATTGAAGGTACGCTATTGAGTGTATTTTCAATGACTACCGCAGATGAACTAAGCACCAGTGTAGGCAAAGAAACACTGCGCTTTACTGCGCTAGATAAAGTACAAGCTGCAATGATGGATGTGGAAGGAAGTAAAGTAATTGAGCGGGTACTGTTTACCGGCTTTGTGATGCAATAAGGGGTCAGTGTGAGCGATTTATTATCCCAAGACGAAATTGATGCGCTATTACACGGTGTTGATGAGGTCGAAGAGGAAGATATACACGACGGTGAAGACGGTGAGGGAAGTACGCTACAGTATGACTTCTCTTCGCAAGATCGCATCGTGCGTGGTCGCATGCCGACACTTGAAATTGTTAATGAGCGATTTGCGCGCCATATGCGAATTAGCCTTTTTAACATGATGCGCCGCACCGCTGAGGTGTCAATTAACGGCGTGCAAATGATCAAATTTGGTGAGTATATTCATACCTTATTTGTACCAACCAGTTTGAATATGGTGCGTTTTCGCCCACTAAAAGGCACTGGCCTAATTACCATGGAGGCGCGATTAGTCTTTATACTGGTAGATAATTTCTTTGGTGGCGATGGTCGTTATCATGCCAAAATTGAAGGGCGTGAATTTACCCCAACAGAGCGCCGTATCGTGCAAATGCTGCTAAAAATAATCTTTGAAGATTACAAAGAAGCATGGGCGCCGGTTATGGATGTGTCGTTTGAGTATCTCGATTCTGAGGTGAATCCCGCCATGGCTAACATTGTTAGCCCAACCGAAGTGGTGGTTATTAGCTCTTTTCATATTGAGCTTGATGGCGGCGGTGGTGACTTTCATATTGCGCTGCCTTACTCAATGCTCGAACCTATACGAGAGCTACTGGATGCAGGTGTTCAGTCTGATACTGAAGATACCGATTTACGTTGGAGCAAGGCACTTCGCGACGAAATAATGGATGTAGAAGTCGATTTGTCGACTCAACTACTTGAAGTTGATTTAAGCTTAAAACAAATTATGGAGCTTAAGGCGGGGGATATCATTCCTGTTGAAATGCCAGAGCATATTACTGTGTTTGTTGAAGAGTTACCAACATTTAGAGCTAAAATGGGTCGCTCACGCGATAATGTTGCGCTACAAATTAGTGAAAAAATTAAACGCCCTGATTCAGTTAAATCTGAGCTGCATGTCTTTACTAAAGGCGGCAAAAAAATTGATTCAGATGCAGAATTAGCAGAACTAGAAGATGATTTACACCTTTCAAACGGTGTAGACTTAGACTGGTAATTGATTAAAAGGTTAAAAGTATGAGCGATGATCAAGATACGATGGACGAATGGGCAGCAGCACTTGCTGAGGCTGAGGGAACTGACGATGATAGTGCAGAGGTTAAAGTAACCGAGCTTGATGAGCTGGATGATTCAAAGCATGAGCTCAGCGGTGAAGAAAAACGTAAACTCGACACTATTTTAGATATTCCCGTTACTATTTCGATGGAAGTAGGGCGTTCTAAAATTAATATTCGTAACTTATTACAACTTAACCAAGGTTCAGTTGTTGAACTTGATAGGGTTGCTGGTGAGCCGCTAGATGTATTAGTTAACGGTACATTGATAGCACATGGTGAAGTGGTTGTGGTGAACGATAAGTTTGGTATTCGCTTAACGGATGTAATTAGTCAGGTTGAACGGATCAAAAAATTACGATGATAGCATTACTTGGTTTAAGCAATTCAGTGTTTGCAGCTACCGATGCTGCAACACCCACCACAGACATTATTTCAATGGTTATGTCGTTAGGTGTGGTGGTAGTGTTAATTTTAGTGTTGGCTTTTTTTGTTAAAAAGCTTAATCCAAATTTAACCAATAACGATGAATTCAAAGTGATCCGCAGTCTTCCTTTAGGCTCACGCGAGCGATTAATGGTAGTCGAGATAGATAATGCACAGCACCTATTAGGTGTAACTCCACATAGCATTAATTATTTACACAAGCTAGAAACTCCCCTGACAGAAAAAGAGTTACCAGAATTAGCTAAGCGTTTTGGCAAAATGTTGAATCCGCAACTTAATCAAAATAAAAAGAACTAATATCATGACTAAATGGCTGCTTTTCATATTTGCTATGGTATTCGTACCAGGAGTCAGTGCTGAAGGAATAGACGCGCTTACGATCACAAGTAATGCAGATGGCACGCAAGACTATTCAGTGACGCTACAAGTGTTAGCGATCATGACGGCTATGAGCTTTATTCCAGCAGCCATTATCATGATGACCTCGTTCACTCGAATTATTGTTGTTTTAGCTATTTTGCGCCAAGCGATTGGTTTACAACAAACGCCTTCTAATCAAGTATTACTAGGTATGTCGCTGTTTTTAAGTATTTTTATTATGGCGCCTATTTATGAGCAAATAAACGAACGCGCAATCGAACCGTACTTAAGTGAACAGGTAACATCACTAGAAGCACTCGATTTAGCTAAAGAGCCAATGAAAGCTTTTATGCTTTCTCAAGTACGATTAAAAGACTTAGAAACCTTTGCAAAAATAGCTGGGTACGATCAGCTTGATTCACCCGAAGCAACGCCATTGATCGTGCTTATTCCGGCGTTTGTGACCAGTGAGCTACAAACAGCCTTTATTATCGGTTTTATGTTCTTCATCCCCTTTTTGATTGTCGATTTGGTGGTTGCATCGGTGTTGATGGCCATGGGTATGATGATGCTATCCCCCATGATTGTATCGCTACCGTTTAAGATTATGTTGTTTGTATTGGTTGATGGTTGGAGCTTGGTGATGGGTACGCTCGCTAAAAGCTTTGGGTTGGGCACATAGTGGTGCTTTCTACTTTGAACCAATCACTCTAGGAGTCGCCCATGGAACCTGAAGTATTTGTTGATATTTTAAGTGGAGCCCTGTTTTTAGTGATTAAGCTGGTGTCTGCTATTGTGGTACCTGGTTTAATTATTGGTTTAGTAGTGGCAGTATTTCAGGCGGCAACCTCAATTAATGAACAAACACTGAGCTTTTTACCGCGTCTATTAATTACTATTAGTGCGTAAATAGTGGGTGGACATTGGTTTACTCAAGAGCTGATGGATTTTTTTAATCGCTTAGTGCTTCTTATACCCGAAATAGCAGGTTAACGATGGAGTTCCCATTTTCCGTTGTTATTCAATGGTTAAGTGATTTTTTACTGCCCTTGGTGCGTATTAGCTCAATGATCATGATAATGGCGGGTATTGGCGCCAAAAACGTCCCTTCTCGAATTAAAATGGGCTTGGCTGTTGTAGTCACATTTTTAGTTGTGCCTGTTCTACCTCCAGCTACATTTACTAATTTATTTTCTTTTGAAATGGTTTTAGTGGTGCTACAACAAATGCTGATTGGCGTTGCGATTGGTTTTGCATCCACACTACTGCTCAATACATTTGTGTTAGCCGGGCAAATCCTTGCTATGCAAACTGGTTTAGGTTTTGCGTCTGTTGTTGACCCCTCAAATGGAATGAGTGTACCTGCTGTAGGGCAGTTCTACCTCATTTTAGCTACCTTGTTATTTTTTGTATTTAATGGCCATTTAATGATGATTCAAATGGTGGTACATAGTTTTCAGGTATTGCCAATTGATGGTAATTGGTGGGCGGTTGATCATTATTGGGACATAGTGACATGGGGTGGTTGGATGTTTACCACTGCACTAGTGCTTTCGTTAGCGCCATTAACGGCCATGCTTGTAATTAATATGTCATTTGGCATCATGACCCGTGCTGCCCCACAGTTAAATATCTTCTCTATAGGCTTTCCGTTTACCTTAGTGGCAGGGCTCGTTATTATTTGGGCTACCCTCGGTAACTTTATCACTCAATTTGAGTTCCAATGGCTAAAAATGGTTGAGCTAATGTGTACTCTAGTTGGTTGTTCCCCTTAGGAGAGCGTAATGGCTGAAGATTCAGGACAAGAAAAAACCGAAGAACCCACGCCCAAAAAAGTTGATGATGCCAAAAAGAAAGGCCAAATAGCGCGTTCTAAAGAGTTAGGTACCATGTTTGTGCTTATTTTTTCTGCTATTTCCTTATTAATGTATGGGCCTGAAATTGGCAAAGGCTTGTACCGCATTATGGGAAGAATGCTGAGTCTTAACCGCAATGAAACCTACGACACCACCAAAATGTTTGCCGTATGGGGAGAGGTGGCCGACGTACTGTTATTTCCTATGTCGATGTTTGTACTCATTATTGTATTGGCTGCATTTATCGGTAATACCATGCTTGGCGGCTTTAATTTTAGTTGGCAAGCAGCTGCGCCCAAAGCCAGTAAAATGTCGCCAATGAAAGGCTTTACCCGCATGTTTGGTCCACAAGCGGCTATAGAATTGCTTAAGTCATTATTAAAGTTTGGCTTAGTAGCCGCATTTGCTATTTTTTTAATTAATACGTTTTTTGATGAAATCTTACATTTAAGTATAGAAAGTGCGCCTGGCAATATTGTTCATGCTTTGGAAATTTTAGCGTGGATGTTTTTAGGCATGTCTTGCACCTTAATTATTATTGCTGCTATTGACGCCCCATTTCAAAGCTATAGTCATAACAAACAGCTTAAAATGACTATGCAAGAGGTAAAAGACGAATATAAAAACTCTGAAGGTGATCCGCAGATTAAAGCGCGCATAAGGCAAACCCAACGTCAAATGTCGCAAAAGAGAATGATGCAGGATGTGCCAGACGCCGATGTTATTGTTACCAACCCTACTCACTATTCCGTAGCTTTAAAATACGATACAGAGCGAGCAGGCGCGCCTATTGTATTAGCCAAAGGCGTTGACGAACTCGCTATGCAAATTCGTAAAATTGCTTTGGGTAATGAAGTACCCATTGTTGAGTCGCCTACCTTAACGCGAGCGCTTTATCATACCGCTGAAGTAGGGGATCAAATTCCCGATCAGCTCTTTACTGCAGTTGCCCAAGTGCTTGCCTATGTATTTCAACTTAAACGGTTTAAAAAAGGCCGTGGAAAACGCCCTGTCGCGCTTAATAAAAAGCTGCCAATCCCTGATGAATTTAAGTATTAACCGCTAACCAACTAACTTGGAATAGTTATTGCAATTTCAGCGTAGTGTCAATTTTTTGAAATTGTAGAGTTATGGAATTTAAAGCGGTATTACAACAACTTAATAAAGATAAAAAAGAATATGCAAAAGGCGTTGGTACACCGCTTTTAGTCTTAGCTGCGCTTGGCATGGTTATATTACCACTGCCTCCATTTCTGCTTGATATATTATTTTCGTTTAATATCGCGCTCGCATTAGTTGTATTACTGGTCACCGTATATACCATGAAGCCGCTTGAGTTTGGCATGTTTCCAGCGGTGTTGTTAATCGCTACGATCATGCGTTTAGCACTTAACGTAGCCAGTACTCGGGTGGTACTTCTTGAGGGTCATAATGGTGGTGATGCCGCTGGTAAGGTAATTGAAGCATTTGGCTCGGTGGTGATTGGTGGTAACTACGCCGTGGGTTTAGTGGTATTTTTGATTCTAATTATCATAAACTTTGTGGTAATTACCAAAGGTGCAGGGCGTATTTCTGAAGTGTCAGCACGCTTTACCCTTGATGCCATGCCGGGTAAGCAAATGGCGATTGATGCAGATATGAATGCTGGCTTTATTAGTGCAGAGCAAGCCAGAGAGCGTCGTGATGAAGTAACCCGTGAAGCCGACTTTTATGGTTCTATGGATGGTGCCAGTAAATTTGTAAAAGGCGATGCTATCGCGGGTATCGTCATTTTAGTGATCAATATTGTAGGTGGTTTATTTGTTGGCATGATCCAGCATGACTTGAGCTTTTCACGCGCTATGGAAGTGTACACACTATTGACCATTGGTGATGGCTTAGTCGCGCAATTACCTTCATTACTACTTTCAATTGGTACTGCGATTGTTGTAACGCGTCAAAATGAGTCGCACAATATGGGCGATCAGTTTAAGCAGCAGCTAGGAAACGAAAAATCATTATTTATTGCCTCTGGTATCCTCATTACTATGGGTTTAGTCCCAGGTATGCCGCATATTGCATTTTTAAGCTTAGGGGCGCTTTTAGGTTACCTTGCATACTACACCCAGCAAAACAAACTTAAATTGGCGGCTGCTGAGGCCGAAGAAGCTGAAAATGCAGCCTCAGGTACCGGGATTGCGGCTAAACAAGAACAAAAAGAACTGGGTTGGGATGATGTACAGCAAGTTGATGTTATTGGCTTAGAAGTAGGTTATCGATTAATTCCTTTGGTTGACCAATCACAAGGTGGTGAGCTGTTAAACCGCATTAAAGGGGTGCGTAAAAAACTATCTCAAGAGCTGGGCTTTTTAGTACCGCCTGTACATATTCGCGACAACCTTGAACTTGATCCAAATGCGTATCGCATCACCATGATGGGTGTATCAAGTGGTGAGGGAGAGCTTAAACACGGCGATGAACTAGCAATTAACCCTGGCCAAGTGTTTGGCCCGCTCAAAGGCATTGAAACTACAGACCCTGCATTTGGTTTAGATGCGGTATGGATAAAACCCGATCAAAAAGATGAAGCGCAATCTTTAGGTTATACCGTAGTTGATTCAGCAACCGTTGTGGCCACTCATATTAGCCAGTTACTCACCAATAGCGCCGCATTATTGCTTGGCCACGAAGAAGTACAAAACTTATTAGATATGTTAGGTAAAAGTCACCCTCGCTTAGTTGAAGGGCTAGTACCTGAGGTATTACCGCTGACCACCATCGTTAAAGTACTACAAAACTTATTAAATGAAGGGGTAGCAATACGAGATATGCGCTCAATTGTTCAAACCCTTGTTGAGTATGGCCCTCGTAGCCAAGACCCTGATGTATTAACGGCTGCAGTGAGAATATCGTTGCGTAGATTAATCGTTCAAGATGCTGTTGGTATGTCTTCTGAAATCCCTGTCATAACCTTGGCGCCTGAGTTGGAACAGATGTTGCATCAGTCACTTCAAAATGCAGGTGATGAAGGTGCCGGAATAGAACCAGGACTTGCTGATAGACTTCAAACATCATTGAATGAAGCGCATCAAAATCAAGAAATGGCCGGTGAACCTTCAATATTGCTAACGTCAGGAATGTTACGCACTGTGTTATCTCGATTTGTTAAATACACCATTCCAGGATTGCGAGTGATGTCTTATCAAGAGATACCAGATGAAAGACAGATCAAGATTGTCAGCTCTGTAGGCCAACAATAAGATTTTAAAGGGGTTTGAATTATGAAAATTAAACGTTTTTTTGCTAAAGACATGCGCACCGCACTAAAAGAAGTAAAAGAAGAGCTCGGTGTTGATGCGGTTATTATGTCAAATAAGAAACTAGCTAATGGCGTTGAAATTGTTGCTGCTGTTGATTACGACAAAGCCGCAGCAAAAGCGCCAGAGCAGCCTCAAAGCCAGCCAGCTGAAAGCGCTTCATTTGCACATACCCAGAGCTCACATAATTTTGTAAAACCAGAGCCACAACGTGCTCAACCTAAGCCACAAGCAAAGGTAGCTGATAGTTTACAAGCTTTATTAGAACGTCAATCTCCCCGTCCTCGTTCAGCAGAGCTTGCGTCAATGTTTTCACAATCAGGCATTGATACCTCTGGTCATTATCAAGAACAAGAAGCTGTGCAATCTCGACCTAAAAATATGTTTGAGCGTGAACCAAGCGCACCTGCACGTCCTCGTACTCAAGCTGATAGCTTGGGTTTTGATGATTTAGACAGTGGTTTTGACGATTTAGACTCACCGAGTGCACCTCGTCAGCAAACGATGCAAAACGAGTCGAGTGATATAAGCACTATGCGCGAAGAAATGAACGCAATTCGTCAATTACTAGAACATCAAGTGTCAGGTTTAATGCAACAAGATATGGCACGTCGCGATCCAACCCGTGCATGTATGATTGACCGTTTAGTGGGTATGGGAATAGATAAAGACGTTGCTGAGCAAATGGCATGCTTTGTACCCGACGATGTATCTCGCCAACAAGGTTGGAAAGCCTTATTGAATATGGTTGAAGATCAAATGCAAACCACTAACAACGAAATTCTTCGCCAAGGTGGTGTTTATGCGCTAGTAGGCCCAACAGGGGTAGGTAAAACCACCACAGTTGCAAAATTAGCTGCATTAGGTGCGCAAAAATATGGTGCTGATAAAGTCGCACTTATTACTACTGATACCTACCGTATTGGTGCGTATGAGCAGCTAGCAACCTATGGTCGAATTATTGGCTGTGGCGTTAAACAAGTTAAAGATGCAAATGAATTAGCAGAAGTTTTATACCATTTACGAAATAAACGTCTAGTCTTAATTGATACAGCAGGAATGAGTCAGCGAGATTTGCGTTTAACTGAGCAGCTTAATACCTTGATGCGTAATCAGCGTGTAGATATACGTAGTTATTTAGTATTAAGTGCTACAGCACAAATTAATGTATTACAAGAAACAGTAAGGCATTTTAAAAAAGTACAGCTTAGTGGATGTATTTTTACTAAGTTAGATGAGTCATTGAGTTTAGGTGAGATTATTAGTATTGCGATTCAAAATCGTCTCCCAATAGGGTATCTTACTAACGGTCAGCGAGTACCAGAAGATATTAGAGTGGCAAATGCCGAAAAACTAGTAAAAAAAGCTGAGCAATTGTATTTAAAAAGAATAAAAGCACAACAATCACGACACCAATCAGTGGCGTCGAGCACAGTAGAGATGTATGATTAACACAGTTTTAGATCAAGCAAGCGGCCTTCGCAAAATGAGCAACAATAATAATAACGGCGTAAAAGTTATCGCTGTCACCGGCGGCAAAGGTGGAGTAGGTAAAACAAACGTATCCCTTAATACGGCAATCGCGCTAGGCCAACAAGGCAAACGTGTGCTGGTTTTAGATGCTGATTTAGGGTTAGCTAATTGTGACGTTATGCTTGGACTGCGTGTAGAGCGCAATTTATCTCATGTTTTATCAGGTGAGTGTGAACTTGAAGATATTTTAGTTGAAGGCCCTGCAGGTATAAAAATAGTACCTGCAACATCGGGTTCGCAAAGTATGGTTGAGTTATCTCCTTCAGAGCATGCTGGACTTATTCGTGCATTTAGCGAGCTTAACACTGATTTTGATATTTTAATTGTTGATACCGCTGCGGGTATTTCTGACATGGTATTGAGCTTTTCTCGTGCCGCACAGGATGTGGTTGTGGTGGTATGTGATGAGCCAACATCAATTACCGATGCCTATGCGCTCATTAAAGTACTGAGCCGTGAGCACGGCGTATACAAATTTAAAATTGTTGCCAACATGGTGCGTAGCTTACGTGAAGGGCAGGAATTATTTGCTAAACTTTCAAAAGTAACCGACCGATTTTTAGATATATCAATGGAGCTTGTTGCAACAGTTCCTTATGATGAGAATATGCGCAAATCAACGCGTCGCCAAAAAGTGATAGTTGAAGTTTTTCCAGGATCTCCTGCAGCGATTGCTTTTAAAACACTGGCGACAAAAATTACTAAGTGGCCAACACCTAGTCAAGCCTCGGGTCATTTAGAGTTTTTTATTGAGAAGCTAGTTAGTAACTAATAATGACAATACCGGTGAATAGAGCTATGGGATATCAGTCAACACAGAGTTTAAATATGATTGTTGAAAAGCATGCCTCATTAGTCAAAAAAGTGGCATGCCATTTAATTGCTCGTTTACCGGCCAGTGTGCAACTAGATGATTTAATCCAATCAGGTATGATCGGATTAATAGAAGCTTCAAAAAACTTTGATGCAAGCAAAGGTGCGAGTTTTGAAACCTTTGCGGGAATTCGTATTCGTGGTGCAATGATAGATGAAATGCGTCGAGGTGATTGGGTTCCACGCTCGGTTCACAGAAAAAGCCGCTTAGTAGCAGAGACTATTGTTGCTCTTGAAAGTAGTTTAAACCGTGAACCCAAAGATAGTGAAGTTGCTGAAAAACTTGAAATTTCGTTAAATGAGTACCATCATATTTTAAACGATGTGAATGTAAGTAAAGTTTTAGGTATTGAAGACCTTGGTATTGACGATGATGTGATTACACCGCATGGTCAAGATTTAGCACTAGACAAACCTTTCAATAATGTTAAAAATGAACGGTTTAATGAGTCTTTACTCAATGCGATAAAGTCGTTACCGGAAAAAGATGCAATGGTGCTTTCTTTGTACTATAACGATGAAATGAATTTAAAAGAAATTGGGCATATACTCGATGTAAGTGAGTCGCGTGTAAGTCAGATACATGGTCAGGCGATGATTAAGCTTAAAGCAAAAATCAATGACTGGATAAACTAGAAGTAAGTAAATAAAGGTTCAGGCCTCACTGGAGGATGTTTTGGATAAAAACATTAAAATTCTTGTTGTTGATGATTTTTCGACGATGAGACGTATTATTAAAAACCTGTTGCGCGATTTAGGTTTTACCAATGTTCAAGAAGCAGATGACGGGTCAACTGCTTTACCTATGTTACAAAATCAAGCGTTTGATTTTGTTGTAACAGATTGGAATATGCCAGGCATGCAAGGTATTGATCTTTTGAGGGCAATTCGAGCTGATGAAAAATTAAAGCATATTCCTGTTTTAATGGTGACAGCAGAAGCTAAAAAAGAACAAATAATTGCTGCTGCCCAAGCTGGCGTTAATGGTTACATTGTTAAACCATTTACTGCAGGTACATTGAAAACTAAATTAGAAAAAGTGTTCGAACGCTTAGGTTAATGAGAGGGAGAGGCTTATGTCAGCACCTGCTGCGCCTCAGATTACTTTAGAACAAGCTCGCCAGTTAGTGGTTTTTTTAGAAAATGGTGAGCAAGATAAAGCGAATCAGTTAATTTTAGAAACAGCTTCACAAGAGCAATCACAGCTATTTGCTGAGGTGGGTAAGTTAACGCGTCAACTGCACGAAGCTTTAAAGAGTTTCGAGTTAGACACGCGTTTAACAGATATTACCACTGATGCCATCCCTGACGCTAAAAAACGCCTTAACTACGTCATGGAAATGACAGAAAACGCAGCCAATAAAACAATGGATGCGGTTGAAGCAAGCTTACCATTAGCACAAGAAATTGCTGACGAAATAGCTGACATCAAGCCAACGTGGGATCGCTTAATGAACCGCGAAATAGAGCTTGGTGAGTTTAAGTCACTTTGCCATAGTATTGATAAGTTTATGAACAGCTCTCATCATAAAACTGATGAGTTGCAAATGTTGATGACCAATGTATTGATGGCTCAAGACTATCAAGATTTAACTGGTCAGGTTATTCGTCGTGTTATTGAACTTGTGCGTGAAGTTGAAGAAAGCTTAATCCACTTGTTAACTGCATTTGCAGCACAAGGTGAAGTTGAGCCAACACAACTGACCGAACAACCAGAAGAAACAGAAGATTCCATTGTTGCACAAACACTAGCAGGCCCAGAAGGGCCTATTATTGATAAAGAATCGCGTAATGATGTTGTATCTGATCAAGATGAAGTTGATGATCTATTATCAAGTTTGGGCTTCTAATAGGAGAGTACTGCATGAGCTTTGAAGTCGATGAAGATATTTTACAAGACTTTTTAGTAGAGGCCGGAGAAATCCTTGAGCTTTTATCTGAACAGTTAGTAGAACTGGAAAACAACCCAGATGATACTGAACTACTAAACGCAATATTTCGTGGTTTCCACACTGTAAAAGGTGGCGCCGGCTTTTTGGCAATGACAGAGCTTGTTGATGCATGTCATGGTGCTGAAAACGTGTTTGATTTATTGCGCCAAGGTGTAAGAACAGTTAACTCTGAATTAATGGATGTAATTTTACAAGCACTCGACACCATTAATGAAATGTTTGCCACAATTAAAAATCGTGACCAACCAGAACCTGCTGATCCAGAGTTACTTGCAGTCCTTCATAAACTTGGACAACCACCAACGGCAGAAGAGCTTGCTGGCGATTCTGTAGTTGAAGACACAGCCCCTGTTGAAACTCCCTCGGTAGAACCTGAACCTGTAGCTGAGCAGCCAAGCAATGATGCGGAAGAAGATCCGTTTGCTTTTGATGAATTATTTAGCGGCCCAGATAGCAGTAGCTCAGACTCTCAGATTGATGAAATAACTGAAGATGAATTCGAAAGCTTACTTGATGAGTTACATGGTAAAGGTCAAGCTCCACAAGAAGAACAGTCCTCATCAAGTGATAATGATGTCAGTGGCGATATAACTGACGATGAATTTGATAGCTTATTAGATGAGCTTCATGGTGTTGGTAGTTTTGGCGAAGTCACTCAAAACGCCCCAAGCACACCACAGCAAGCACCATCGGCTCCTGTGGCTTCACAAAATAACGACTCAAGCGCGAGCGATGATGAAATAAGTGACGATGAATTTGAAGCTTTGCTAGATGAATTACATGGCAAAGGTGCACCTAAATCGTTAGAAACATCGGCTCCAGAAAGTAAACCTGAGCCAGTAGCCGCAAACAAGCCTGCGCCTGCTGCGCCAAAACCTGAGCCTAAACCGGTACCAAAAGCAGAGCCTGCAAAGCCGGCACCTTCTCCACAGCCAGCTAAGGCAGCGCCGCCTAAAAAAGCAGCGCCTCCACCGGCGGAGACAACAGTACGTGTTGATACCAAACGTTTAGACCAAATAATGAACATGGTTGGTGAATTGGTACTTGTGCGAAATCGTTTGGTAAGCTTGGCAACAAACTCTGACAGCGAGGCTATGGGTAAAGCTATTTCTAATTTAGATGTAGTGACTGCTGATATCCAAGGTGCGGTAATGCAAACACGAATGCAGCCAATTAAAAAAGTGTTTGGCCGTTTCCCCCGTGTAGTACGAGATTTAGCACGAACGCTGCAAAAAGATATTAATTTATTACTTGTTGGTGAAGACACCGATTTAGATAAAAATTTAGTGGAAGCATTGGCAGATCCACTCGTGCATTTAGTGCGCAACTCAGTGGATCATGGCATTGAAATGCCAGATGTTCGTGAAGCATCGGGTAAACCTAGAACCGGTACTGTTACTTTATCAGCGTCTCAGCAAGGCGACCATATCCTGCTTACCATCCAAGATGATGGTGCCGGTATGGATGCTGAAAAGCTTAAAAAGATTGCGATTAGTAAAGGGGTGCTTGATCACGATCAAGCGAGTCGCCTTTCTGATACTGAAGCGTATAACCTTATTTTTGCACCTGGTTTTTCAACTAAAGAAGAGATCTCAGATATTTCTGGCCGTGGCGTTGGTATGGATGTGGTTAAAACAAAAATCACTCAACTCAATGGCTCAGTGAATATTAAATCAGAGATGGGCGTAGGTACTACTTTAGAGATTAAAGTACCGCTGACACTGGCAATACTGCCTACCTTAATGGTAGTGGTAGGCGAACAAACCTTTGCGTTGCCGCTGGCGGGTGTAAGTGAAATATTCCATTTAGATTTAACAAAAACCAATGTGGTTGATGGTCAGCTTACTATAATTGTTCGTAAAAAATCGATTCCATTATTCTACCTTGAACATTGGCTCATCAAAGGGGCCGATAGAGGTCAGCGAAAAGCACAAGGTCATGTGGTTATTGTACAAATAGGAACTCAAAAAGTGGGTTTCGTTGTTGACTCGCTTATTGGTCAAGAGGAAGTGGTAATTAAGCCTTTAGACGCATTACTTCAAGGTACGCCTGGTATGGCAGGTGCAACAATCACCTCTGATGGTGGCATTGCACTGATATTAGATGTGCCAAGTATGTTAAAGCATTACGCTGGATAATTAAAAGTAGGCATATATTTTATGCCTACCCATTCATTGAATAAGAGAGCGAAATGGCTGTTAAAGTTTTAGTAGTTGATGATTCAAGCTTTTTTCGCCGCAGAGTGAGTGAAATTCTTGAACAAGACAGCGGCATTGAAGTTATAGGTTTCGCTGTAAATGGTCGAGAAGCTGTCGATAAAACAGCTCAATTGCGACCTGACGTGATCACCATGGATGTTGAAATGCCGGTGCTTGATGGTATTAGCGCGGTCAAAGAGATCATGGCGAGTAACCCCACTCCTATTTTAATGTTCTCCTCGTTAACACGCGCAGGCGCATCTGCCACCTTAGATGCACTTGATGCCGGCGCGATGGACTTTTTACCGAAAAAGTTTGAAGATATTGCTCGTAATAACGACGACGCAATAAAGCTATTACAAAATAAAGTTAAAGAAATAGGCCGCCAGCGAATTGGTAGAATTACCAGAGCGCCTGCTGCTCCAAGTATTAAACCAGCGCCAAGCACTTCTGAGCGCTTTGCTAATAAGCCTATAGTGCAACCTGATCGTAGCTTTAAAAGCGCAAACCCAACGCCTTCTAGTAGCGCATCAACACGTGCTAGTGGTAAGCAATATCAATTAATTGCTATTGGCACATCAACAGGTGGCCCGGTTGCACTACAAACTATATTGACTCAGTTACCTGCTAATTTCCCACACCCAATACTACTCATACAACACATGCCAGCAGCATTTACACCTGCGTTTGCAACCCGATTAGATAGCTTGTGTAAAATTAAAGTAAAAGAAGCACAGCAAGGCGATAGACTGCAACCAGGCTGTGCTTATTTAGCGCCAGGCGGTCAGCAAATGATGGTAGAAGGGCGAGGTTCAAACAGAACATTACGCGTATTTGAAGATAAAAATGAACGAGTTAGCTATAAGCCTAGTGTGGATATTACCTTTGCTAGTGTAGCAAAAGCGTATCAAGGCGATGTACTTGCCATTATTTTGACTGGTATGGGCGCAGATGGTCGTGACGGTGCTCGCATGCTTAAACAAACTGGCGCTACAATTTGGGCTCAAGATGAGAAAAGTTGTGTTGTATATGGTATGCCGCAAGCAGTAGCTAGTGCTGGGTTAGCAAATGAAAGCATAGGCCTTCATGATGTGGCGGTGCGCTTAAAAAGAGAGGTTGGCTTTGGATAAGCTTTCTATTTTAGGGTTATTGGTTGCATTAGGTGCTATTGCAATCGGTTATTCTTTAGAGGGAGGTGTGGTATCTGCGCTGTTTAATGGGCCAGCACTAATTATTGTATTAGGTGGCACATTGGGGGCGGTGATGCTGCAAACATCAGCCAATACTTTTAAGAAGATGCTCAGTATTACTCATTGGGTTTTTGTTACTGATGACCACAATATTGAAGATGCCATTGAGCAAGTCAAGCGCTGGTCGCACAAAGCTCGCCAAGAAGGCTACTTAGCGCTAGAAAACGAAGCGCTTACTCACTCTGATCCCTATGCCACTAAAGGACTGAGTTTATTAGTCGATGGTTGCTCAGATCAAAAGCTTCGCGATACCCTTGAAATAGATTTATTACTCGAACGAGAACGATTGCTTGAAGCTAGCCGTGTATATGAAGCGATGGGAGGCTACAGCCCGACTATCGGTATCCTAGGTGCTGTGCTTGGATTGATTCAAGCTATGTCGTTTATTAATGATCCTGAGCAATTAGGAACGGGCATTGCCACGGCATTTATTGCTACTATATATGGTGTAGGTTTAGCTAATTTACTATTTTTGCCCATGGCCAACAAATTAAAGCAACGTGTTGAGCAAAAAATGCTTTACCATGAAATGCTAGCTGAAGGCGTTATTGCCATTAGCCAAGGTGAAAGCCCTATTAATATAGAATTAAAGCTTGAAGCTTACCGCGTCGAACGTCCTATTCTACAGGCCCATTAGCGGTTATGTTGCGCCGTCGCTTACGTCATCAAAACACTAAAAGCCAACACACTGAGCGTTGGCTAGTTTCTTATGCAGATTACATGACCATTATGTTCGCATTTTTTGTTGTATTGTATGCCATTGCAATAAACAAAGAAGACAATATACAAGTACTATCTGATTCCCTGGAGCATGTTTTTGATAAGTCAGCGAAACAATTTTCTCAGCAAGGTAAAGGGGTTAACGGCGACGCTTTGTTGCTTGAAAGAGTGACTCCAGAGGCTGAGGTTTTATATGGCGAAAGTATTCAAAAACAAGAACAAGGACCGGTATTGCTCGATGGCCAAAGTGACAATAGTAATATCAGCCAACGTCACTTAGGCAAGCCACTCGATAGTTTATTAGTTAAGCTACAATCGTCACTTATTGATGAAATACGAAGTGGCGAGGCAAGTTTAGAGCTCAGTCAAGATTGGTTGGTTATTGAGCTTAATTCAGGGCTGTTGTTTGCCAGTGGAAGTGCTGTTGCGCATAATCAAGCCAAAGAAGTTGTAAAAAAGATTGAAGCAATAATTGCACCTGTCGATAACTATATAAGAGTGCGAGGATACACAGATAACGAAACCATTCGCAATGAAATATTTCGCTCTAATTGGGAGTTGTCGGTGGCACGTGCAACATCAATATTAGTTGAATTAGAGCGCTTAGGTATTCAATCTGCGCGCATGGCAATTGAGGGATATGGCCAATATTCACCTTTTGCAGATAATGATACCGAAGCTGGGCGGGCTGAAAACCGCAAAGTGGTGATTGCGCTTTCTAAATACGGCTTGGTTTCAGAGTCATCGAATGAGGCTACTGAGCAGCAAGTTTCTGAAGCATCTAAACCAACTGAAGTTGAGCTGCCTACTCAAGACGATACAATAAAAATAATTCGCTTAGAGCATGGTGGCATTCGTGTTACCACGCGTAATGAACAGTAATTAGGATGTAATGTGAAAATCTGGACAGTAGCCAATCAAAAAGGAGGGGTAGGCAAAACCACTACAGCGGTTAGCCTTGCTGGGATCCTTGCGCTTCAAGGTAAGCGAGTTTTACTGATTGACACCGATCCTCATGCATCATTAACTTATTACTTTGGTATTGATTCTGAAGATTTAGAGGTTAGTGTTTACGATATTTTCACTCGCGGATCGAGCATGAAAAGCGAAGAAATATTGCAAGCATTATGTCCCTCAACCATAGAAAACCTTGACATTTTACCTGCCACCATGGCGATTGCTACACTTGACCGTAGCATGGGTAATAAAACGGGGATGGGCCTGATTTTAAAAAAAACATTGGCTAAAATTAGCGAGTATTACGATTACGCAATTCTAGATTGTCCGCCCGTTCTAGGGGTGCTTATGGTCAATGCCCTAGCAGCTTGTGAAAGAGTGTTGGTGCCAGTACAAACTGAGTTCTTAGCGCTCAAGGGGCTTGATAGAATGATGCGGACTATGGAGTTAATGCAAACCTCGCAAGCGAAAAGCTATGAATATACTATAATTCCAACTATGTATGATAAGCGTACCAAAGCGTCACTTGAGGCCTATAAAACATTACAAGATACGTATAAAGAAAAAGTATGGCCAGGTGTTATTCCTGTTGATACTAAATTTAGAGATGCGAGTTTAGCGCAAAAAGTGCCTATCGATTTTTGCCCTAATGCGCGTGGAGTCTATGCTTATAAAGCATTGCTTGAATATTTAATAAAACAAGGTTAATAAATGAGTAAGCAATTATTTGCTAATGAAAAAGTAGTCACTCAGTATTTAGGGGCGTTATTATCTGATGACGCACCAGCGAAAGACCTTGAGCCTGTTGCTAAATTGCTTGAGCAGGTAGCTTATGAAGAGCAAAAAGAGCAATCACTGCAGGTTGAGCCTGTAGTCGAGCCGGTTGTTGAAGTTGAAAAGCTCAATGAGCAGGTAACAAATGTAGAAATAGAATCTCACCAAGCGCAGCAGCTTGAAACTGAACATGATGTAGCACTTGGTAATGAAGCTGAATACTTTGATGGTGAATTTCAGGCATTATTTTTTGAAGTAGCAGGACTCACTTTAGCCGTGCCATTAAAAGCGTTAGGCGGTATACATGAGCTTGGAGAAGTGAATCATTTATTTGGTAAACCTAAGTGGTTTAAAGGTGTCATGATCAATCGAGAAGAAAAGCTCAATGTTGTTGATACCGCGCGCTGGGTTATGCCCGAAAAATACGATGAACAGTTAGAAGCGTCTTTAAATTATCAATATCTAATCACTTTAGGTGATAGCAAGTGGGGTTTATTAGCAGAAAAACTAATAAATAACATTACATTGAGTAAAGAAGATGTAAAATGGCGTACAAATAACAGTAAGCGCCCATGGCTTGCTGGAGTAATTAAAGAAAAAATGTGTGCTTTAATAGATGTTAATAATTTAAATGCACTATTAGAGAAAGGCTTAGATAGCCGTCACAAGTAATGACCATTACGAGGTAAGAGCATGAGTGAAGATAAATTACTGTCAGCTAAAAAAAATGCAGATAATAATGATGAAATTTTGCAGTGGGTTACGTTTAAGTTAGAAGATGAAACCTATGGCGTGAATGTAATGCAAGTGCAAGAAATACTGCGTTACACCGAAATTGCTCCTGTTCCAGGTGCGCCTTCTTATGTGATTGGTATTATTAACTTACGTGGTAATGTTGTTACCGTTATTGATACTCGCTCTCGCTTTGGATTACCTGATATTGAAGCGACCGACAATTCACGTATTTTGATTATTGAAGCTGAAGAGCAAGTGATTGGTATTTTAGCCGATAGCGTTTCTGAGGTTGTGTACTTACGTAGCTCTGAAATTGACAGTGCGCCAAATGTAGGTACTGAAGAAAGTGCCAAATTTATTCAAGGTGTATGCAACCGCGATAATGAGCTGCTTATTCTAGTTGATTTAAACAAGCTACTTAGTGATGACGAATGGGATGAGTTAAGCGATATATAAGCTTCTCTACATAAAATTATGTTATTACTTGGTATTGCAATTGCGGGTTTGGCATTTGGGCTATTCTCGCTGCTGTTAATTGTGATGTTTAAAAAGCGTTATGCGAATGAGCTTGGCGCACAATTACAGCAATTTAAAGATTCATCAGAGCAGATTAATATTTTACGTAGCGAAGTCTCTGAGTTACGAACTGGGTTAATGAGTATTGGTAAACGAGTGCTTGAGGTAGAACAACAAAACCAAGAGCTGATACAGCAACAAGCTGCTCAAAAATACGATGACCCTGATGCTAAAATATACTCTCGAGCGGTAAAAATGGTTGAGCTAGGAGCTGATTTAGATGAGGTTATTCGCGAGTGTGAATTACCCCGCGCTGAAGCAGAACTGTTATTTTCTTTACACAAACAAAAAGGCGCTTAGCGCCTTTTTTGTTTTTATCATATTGGCTCATGCTTTTATATTGAGCTTTCCTTGAAAGTCCTGCCATCCGGGCGGGAATTTCCCTCTTACCACATATGAAAAAGCAATCAGTTCAGCAATAACAAAGTAAAGCTCTTTAGGGATCTCTTCGCCAAGCTCTAATTTCGAAAGTGTATTTGCAAGTGCTTCATCCTGATGGATTAAAATACCTTTATCTTTAGCTAGGGCAATAATTTCATCCGCCAATTCTCCAAACCCTTTAGCGCTTACGGTGGGTGAATTACCCGTTTCGTAGAGCAGTCCAATTGCTGAATTGTTTTTAAATGAATCCGTCATGGCTAAACCTTAATATTTATAATGGCATGGGATTGGTAAAATGCTTGATGGTTGTCATCTGCGCGTTTCAAATTAAGATCGCCGACTTGTAAGCCCTGTTTTGCTAGTTTTGAGCGTAAATTATCAAGGTGTGGATGAGCCAACGCGCTCACAGCTTGAGTGGACGCTAATAACTGACAATCTAATGCTTTGTCCATCAACTCTGCGGTTATTTGCAGCTTACCTAGTTCAGCATAATCAAAATTTAATCTTACAAACCACACGTTTTTATCCGCTAATTTGTCATTGTTTGGCTTTTTATATTGTCCTAACGATATTTCTGTTTGTGCCGCCTCTGGTGGCAGTTTCATAGGCAATAAAAACTGCACTAAGGAGTTAGTGTCAGGCTGCTGGCTCAAAACGGGAGCTTGCACTTGGCTTAAGGTGTTTTTAATTTGTGTTAATTCACCTGCTAATGCTTGCACTTGTGGTTGCTGTAACTGTTCTAATAACTTATTGGTATTATTACCGGTCTTGAAGCTTGGTAATAAAACCTGAAGTAGGGCCTCTAAACCGCTTTGATTATTAATGCTAACGGCAGTTGGGTTTTGGTTAATAATCGGTGCAGCTAAAATGCTTAATGAAAGTTGTTCTACACCTCGATTAAACGAGCTCTGCAAAGTGTCACTGGTTAGTTGCGTCGGCTTTATAGTGCTGAGTATTTCACGTTGTATGGTGGTCGGGTGTAAATTACTTTCTGACAACATACGGTTAAAAGCTTGATTAACCAAGCGGTTTAAGTCAGTACCCTGATCTGCCGCCTTAGTTACGATAGTGTTTAGTTGGCTGCTTAGAACGTGTTTGCTTGCTTCTTTTTGCTCTATTGGAGCGGTTGCGGTTTGCTTTAAAACGGTTGCTAATAATAGCTTTTCCAGCGGTTGTAAATGATTAACGGCTGCTAAGGAGCGATTAGCTGTTTGTGCTGATTGGGTAACAACAGGGTGCAAGTCTACGGATGTTGATAACGTCCGCTGTTGCCATAAAGAGATACTGGTTTTTAGCTGCTGGGTTAGTTGCACTAAAGGGGGGGCAGTTCCTAAAGGGCTTTTTAATTGCGTAATGTCTATTTTTTGCGTTGGTGTGAGCCATTTTTGTTGTTCATTAACAACATTTGGTTTTTGAGATACGTTTAATGCAGTGGTAAATGGCTTGCTTTCAAAATGTTTTACTGCATCTAAAATACGCGTTTTAAAATCAGCAAAACTGCTTTTTAGCCATGATTGAATTGGACTATTAACGGTACTAAGTGGATGAGGCTTAATTTTTTGCGAATCGATAGCAACTTGCGGTTGCTGTGACAGCATCTCATTAAATGGTTTGCTAAATGAGTTTTTAAGCTCCACGGTTATATTTTGATAAGCGGTTTTAATTAATAGTTTATCTGCTTGACTGCTAATAGTTACCTTAGTCGGCGCTGTGGGTAGTTCAGATAACTGTTGATGGCTTAAGCTAATATTTAACGAGCTTTTTGCGGTATTTGGAGTTAGCACCGCAAACTTGGGCATTGCATGAAGCTGAGCATGACCTAAATTGTTAGCAACTAATTGTGTTAGTTTTGCCTGGCTTAAAGGTTGAGAATGTACAATGTCAGCAAAACGATTAATGATATTTAGCCGTGTACCTTTGCCATCAGTCTCAATTATGCCTTTTAATAAGGGTTCTTCGGCCAGTAATTGCGCTATTTGTTTATTAATGGCGATGCTGGCATTAAATTTTTCAATCACCAGTTTTGGCGTTGGCTTTAAAGTAACTTGTATCGATAGCGGGTTGTTTTGAATATCACTTTGAGTGTTTATAAAGTTTAAAAACCGCTGTAACTGTTCTGGTTGTTTAATTGATAAGGTACTGTTGTTAGGAATAATGGTTAAGCTTTTACCATCTGCACTTAGCTGTATGTTAGCGCTTGCTATTTTTTCAACATTTGTCGGTGCATCATTAACAGTGAGCCGAATTGTTTGCCAATGCTTATTCATAAATACATCAAGCGTCACTGAATCTTTAGAAAACTGAATGTTTTTTGCTGCTAGTACTTCAGGCGGCAGTATTGGTAACGCAGTTTTACCCGAATCGGTTGTTTGATTACTAACCTGTGGGTTAGTCACTGTAATGTGCGTTGGTGTATTCATTATTTTATATCAAGTTTTCTGTATTTTAAGTAAATCGATTCTAAAGCAATATTCGTATTACCCTATCATTATGGTAGACTTACCGCTAATTTTTGGCAGAGAGAATCGTCATCTTGTTACACATTAAGTCCGTTACTTGTATCAAGCAAGAGCGTTGTTTGTTTGATGAACTTAATTTTAGCCTTAAAAGCGGTCAAATCATGCAGTTAGCTGGTCCTAATGGGGCTGGTAAAACATCATTATTGCGCATTATTGCCGGTTTTTCGCTGCCTGACGAAGGTGATATTTTATACCGTAATCAATCTATCAAAAAATATTATGACGAATACGCCAGAGACTTATTATTTATAGGCCATAAAACCGGAGTTAATGTACAACTTAGTGCACTTGAAAATGTAGCACATTGGTTGGCTATTAATGGTTATGTAAATACACCTGATTTATATCCTTTGTTAAGTAAGTTAGGTTTGGTAGGGCTGGAAGATGTGCCCGTAAGAACATTATCGGCAGGTCAGCAAAGACGGGTGGCTTTAGTTCGTTTGTGGTTATCTGAAGCCAAGTTATGGATTTTAGATGAACCTTTTACAGCGCTCGATAAAAGTGGGGTTGCCTTTTTGCAGCAACGCTTTACCGAGCACTTATCAAAGGGGGGCGCTATTTTGTTAACAACACACCAAGACCTAACCACCCACTTTAGTGACTTACAGACCTTGACTTTGGAGTACCGCCACTAATGACAAGACAGCACTCATATTGGCAGTTATTTGTCGCGGTATTTAGCAAAGACGTTAAGCTCGCTTTTCGTCAGCGCGCTGAAATAGTTAATCCTATCTTGTTTTTTTTAATTGTTATCTCGTTATTTCCACTAGCGATAGGGCCAGAACCTGGGTTGTTATCAAGAATGGCACCGGGCATTATTTGGGTTGCGGCTTTATTATCAACCATGCTTGGACTCGATAAGCTATTTAGAGATGACTATAACGATGGCTCTTTAGAACAACTCATTGCTTCCTCTTACCCTTTATCATTAACCGTATTAGGTAAAGTTGCGGCTCATTGGGTGATCACCGGTTTACCGCTAGTGCTAATGACGCCTTTATTTGCTTTACTACTAAATTTAGAAACGACGGCCCTAATGGCCACGTTATTAACGCTATTATTGGGAACTCCTTTATTGAGCTTTATTGGCGCGATAGGAGCAGGCCTAACGGTGGGATTACAAAAAGGCGGTATTTTAATGAGTTTACTCGTTTTGCCTTTGTATATCCCGGTTTTAATTTTTGCAACTTCCGCTATTGATACCAGTACTATGTCGCTGGATTACAGTGGTCAGCTTGCAATCCTAGGTGCCATGTTAGTCGTTGCGATTATTAGTGCGCCAATTGCCATATCATCAGCATTAAAAGTGAGTGTAAGTTAATATGTGGAAGTGGTTACATCCGTATGCGAAAGCAGAGCGAGCATATCAATTATGCAATACTCTACTGCCATATTTTGCAGTAGTTACGGTCGTTAGTATGATTGTTGGTTGGGTTTGGGGATTAGGTTTTGCCCCTGCTGATTACCAACAAAAAGACAGTTACCGTATTATTTTTATTCACGTGCCCTCCGCTATTTTATCTATGGGCGCATATTCATCAATGGCGATTGCTGCCATTGTTGCCTTGGTATGGCAGTTACGTAATGCCGAGCTTGCGGTAATTGCAATCGCGCCTGTTGGTGCGTGTATGACAGCAATTGCTTTAATTACTGGTGCTGCATGGGGTAAACCAATGTGGGGCGCGTGGTGGGTATGGGATGCTCGGCTGACTTCTGAACTTATTTTATTATTTTTATACTTAGGGGTGTTGTCTTTGTACCATGCCTTTGAAGATAAAAAGTCAGCCGGTCGCGCCGCGTCTATTTTAGCTATTGTTGGAGTGATCAACTTGCCTATCATCCACTTTTCGGTGGAATGGTGGAATACCCTGCATCAAGGGGCGAGCATCACTAAGTTTAACCGCGATGCGGTTGACCCAAGTATGTTTTGGCCGTTAATGATTAATATTTTAGCCTTTGCCGCGTTTGTTGGTACTGTGACTTTAATTCGTCTTAAAAATGAAATTTTACACCGTGAAAAGCACCGCCCATGGGTGCGACAGTTGTTAACTAAGGGGTAATTATGCAGTTTGACTCGTTTTCAGATTTTATTGCAATGGGAGGCTATGGCTTTTATGTATGGCTTTCTTTTGGAACATGCGCATTGATTTTATTAGGTATTCTATTCAGCTCACTACGCGATAAAAAACAAATTTTAGCGTCGATTGAGCAGCAAATAGCGCGTGAAACTCGAATTAAAAATTCTAAGCAGGAGCAAACCTCGTGAACCCAAGACGTAAAAAGCGCCTTTTGGTTATTATCGCCGTACTCTTTGGTATTGGCGGATCAATTGGTTTAGTGTTGTACGCCTTACAAGAAAATATTAATTTGTTTTACACCCCCAGCGAATTAATTGATGGTAAAGGTCCTAATAAAGAAAAGCCGTTTGTAGGCCAAAAGTTGAGAATTGGCGGCATGGTTGTGCCAGGCACTGTGATCAGAAATGAACAAAGCTTAAAAGTAAGCTTTAAGCTGATTGATACGGGGCCATTGGTAACGGTACGTTATCAAGGTATTTTGCCTGATTTGTTTCGTGAAGGACAAGGGATTGTTGCGCAAGGTGTGTTAGTAGAGCCTAACGTGATTGAAGCATTTGAAGTGTTGGCCAAGCATGATGAAGAATATATGCCGGCGGAAGTTGCTGAAGCTGTAAAAGGCATTAAGCACGAAAAGCCAAAATATAACTTAGATAGTGGGAGTTAATATGATCCCTGAACTTGGTTATTTTTCTTTAACATTGGCCATGGTGCTCAGTGTGCTGTTGTGTATTTTTCCACTTTGGGGAGCACACACAGGAAACCTTCGTTTGATGCGTGCGGCGCCATCATTAGCGATTGGTCAATTTGCATTTGTTGCGTTGTCGTTCGCTGTACTTATCTATGCCAGCTTAACCGACGACTTTACCGTATCTTACGTTGCTTATCATTCAAGTAGCACTTTGCCTTGGTATTATAAAATCACCTCTACTTGGGGCGGACATGAAGGTGCTATTTTACTGTGGTTATTAATGCAAGCAGGGTGGACAGCCGTTGTTGCTATGCGTTCTAAGTCACTACCTTGGATACTTCGTGCTCGCGTTTTGGGTGTGCTTGGCTTTTTAGGTGTCGGCTTTATGATGTACACCTTACTGCTCTCAAGTCCGTTTGAGCGTTTATTGCCCTATTTTCCTGTTGAAGGGCGAGATTTAAACCCATTATTACAAGACCCAGGGATGATCATTCATCCACCATTACTTTACATGGGTTATGTAGGTCTTTCTGTGGCTTTTTCATTTGCTATTGCCGCGCTGTTAACTGGTAAACTCGATAATACCTGGGCTAAGTGGTCACGCCCATGGACAATGACAGCATGGGGCTTCTTAACATTAGGTATTACTATAGGCAGTTGGTGGGCTTATGCAGAACTTGGCTGGGGTGGCTGGTGGTTTTGGGATCCAGTTGAAAACGCATCACTTATGCCATGGTTAGTGGCAACTGCTTTATTACACTCTTTAAGTGTGACTGAAAAGCGCGGTGTATTTAAATCATGGACCGTATTATTAGCAATTGCTGCTTTTTCATTAAGCTTACTGGGGACTTTTATTGTTCGCTCAGGGATTATTGTCTCGGTGCACGCCTTTGCAACCGATCCGGATCGAGGGCTGTTTATCCTTGCCTTCTTAGCTATTGTTGTTGGCGGCGGCCTAGCGCTTTACGGCTTGCGTGTTTCACAGGTTAAAAGTGAGGGGCGTTATAAGTTTGTCTCTCGAGAAGTGGCACTTTGGCTAAATAATATTTTCCTAGTGGTTGCTACTTTAATTGTACTATTGGGTACTTTATTACCTATGGTGCACAAAGAAATGGGCTTAGGCAGCATTTCTATTGGCGAACCTTTCTTTAATGAAATGTTTGCCATTCTACTGGTGCCATTTGCGATTTTAATGGGCATAGGGCCATTTTTGCGCTGGAAGCAAAATAAATGGGCGTTTTTACAAAACAAAATATTTGCTGGCGCACTAGTCAGCGTCGTTATTACTTGTGCGTGGCTGTTTAGCAGTTATGAAGTAGTTACGCCGCTCACTCTGTTAGCAACTACGTTAGGTGTATGGATATTTATTGCTACCTTTATCGACCTTTACACCAAGGCTGCTGTTCATGGCTCACTTAAGCTCGGCATCAAACGCTTAGGTTTAAGTTATTGGGCTATGGTGCTTGGCCATGTTGGTTTGGCCTTTGTTATTGCCGGTATTACGCTTACTTCGGCGTATTCAGTTGAGCGTGATGTATCAATGAAGCCTGGTGATAGCGTACAGCTAAATCAGTATCAATACCGTTTTGAAGGCGTGAAGACAATTCGTGGTGCAAACTATAGCGGTCATGCGGGTGTGGTAACAGTACTAAAAGAAGACACAACAATTGCGCGTCTTTATGCAGAAAAACGCCGATACGACATTGGTATGCAGTTTATGACTGAAGCAGCAATAGATGCTGGGTTTACTCGCGATTTATACCTCGCCCTTGGAGAGCAATTAAGTGAAGGGGCATGGTCATTACGTATTTATCACAAGCCGTTTGTGCGTTGGATGTGGATCGGTGGTGTTTTGATTTCACTTGCTGGGTTTGTGATTTTATTTGATAAGCGTTATCGCGCTTCACCTCGCAAAGATGAATTAGAGGGGGCGTTATGAATCGCAAATTGATGGCAATAGTCCCTTTATTAATTTTTATCTTTATTTGTGTGTTTTTATACCAAGGGTTGTTTGCTAACCCTCGGGAAATACAAACAGGGCGCATTGGTCAAACCGTACCAACATTTAACTTGCCTGATTTAATGCAAGATAATAAACGTTGGACTGATGAGCAGTTAAAAGGTGACGTGTATTTATTAAACGTGTGGGGCACATGGTGCCCAACGTGTTTAGCTGAGCTTGATTATTTAACTAAGCTTCGCGAACAAGGCATTAAAATTATCGGCTTGTATTATGTTCAAAGTTACGATGCCGATTTTGATGGCCCGTTTGATATGCAAGCACTGCGTGACGATGTCAGTAATATGCTTGCGCGCGCCGGTGATCCGTATCAGTTTAATATTTTAGATTTAGAGCGCTCTTTGGCGTTAGACTTGGGTGTGTCTGGAGCACCAGAAACATTTTTAGTTGATAAAAATGGCACTATTTTGTTACACCACACCGGTGATATAAACCCTCGAGTTTGGCGCGCTAAGTTTGCGCCTCTTATGCAGGAGCTGCAGCCATGAGATTGTTTTTATTAACCCTTAGCTTATTTATTAGTTTAGCAGCGTTTGCTCAGCAAGATCGTTATCAGTTTGATAGCAATGAACAAGCGATTCGTTTTGAAGAGCTAACTAAAGAATTACGCTGCCCTAAATGTCAAAATCAAAACATTGCTGATTCAGATGCCGTAGTTGCAAAAGACTTGCGTGAGCGTGTATTGGCGTTAGTAAAAGATGGTAAAAGCAAAGATGAAGTCATTGACTATATGATTGACCGCTATGGCTACTTTGTTCATTACGATCCACCAGTAACGCCGGCTACGTTAATTCTGTGGGTGTTACCAGTACTCATTGTAATAATAGGCTTTGGTTTTATTGTTATTCGCCAACGTAAAGCGTCGGTAAAACAAACATGGAGTGACGCTGATGAAGTGATGCTCAATAAGTTGATTAAACAAAATAAACGTCAGGAGCAAAGTTAAATGATTTTAATGTGGGCGTCTTTTGCTTTACTCACACTCATTGCATTGCTGTTTATTATTGTGCCTTTTTTAAAAAAAGAGCGCGTAGTAACTATTACTCACAACGCTAATGCACAGCTTATCAGCATTTATGAGCAGCGTTTAGTTGAACTGCAGGCTGATTTAGACAATCAACGTATAGACTCGCAAAACCATAACGAGGCTATTATTGAGCTAAAACGTCGTTTGCTTAATGAATTATCGCCAGAAAAGTCACTAAACAGTCGTGGTGATAACCGTATATTTGCTTTAACAGGGGCAGCGTTTTTAATTGCATTAGCAGGTATATTTTATGCGATGACAGGCAGCCAACAACAAATTTCGGCGTGGCATGATGCAATGGACAACTTAGCCGATTATGGTCAACGTGCCGTAATGCAAAAAGGTGAGCCGTTATCTAAAAATGAACTTCAAGCGTTTGCATTGGCACTGCGTACAAAGTTAAGTCAAAGCGGTGATGATGAAGTAGCTTGGATGCTGTTAGGGCGTGTCGCTATTATGCTTAATGAGTTTGACATGGCAAAACAGTCATTTGATAAAGCATTGTCAATGAACCCTGATAATATGCAAGCTTTGGTGAGCTACTCGCAGGTATTACTACTTGAGGGCAGTGATGAGAATATGACTCGCGCAGCGGGTATGCTTTCTAAAGTGCTACAAGCGCAGCCAAATAATCTCGATGCGATTTCGTTACTTGCGCTGATTGCCTTTGAGAGAAAAGATTGGGTACAGGCAAAAGCTGCATTTGAGGTACTTCTTGCCAGTATGGACGAGTCAGATACGCGTTATGCTATGATTTCTGAGCGCATTAGTGAAATCGATGGTCAAATAGCTCAGAAAAGCGAGCTGAATAATCACGAGCTGCAAGTTGTTCAAGGAATTCAGGTCACGGTTAAGGTTGACGAGCAACTCGAAGATAAACAGCCCAGTAACGGTATTTTGTTTGTGTTTGCTAAAGCTTCTGAAGGTTCACCAATGCCTTTAGCCGTTGTTAAATTGACTGACTATAGCTTTCCAATCACCGTTGAGCTGAGCGACGAGAACGCCATGATGGCAGGGCTAAATTTATCCAGTGCTAATGAAATTGTTATTTCTGCGCGTATTTCTAATGATGATTCAGTGATGCCAAGTACTGGTGAGCTTGAAGGCCACTCTGAAGTACTGCTTCGTAAAGATGTGCGACAAGTGCAACTGAACATTGATACATTAATACCTTAAGGATTTGAGATGTTAAAACAAGGCTTACTTTTATTATGTTTACTCACCTTATCGGGCTGTGCTCAAGTGCCCGAGAGTAAATATGATGAGCGCGATCCCTTACAAAGTGTAAATAGACCCATTTATGACTTTAATATGGACGTACTCGATACCTATATTTTAAGGCCAGCAGCAGTGGGTTATATCACTGTTACACCGCAGCCTGTTCGTCGTAGTATTGTGCACTTTACCGATAATATTACTGCACCCGTTGATATTATAAATGCCGGCCTGCAAGGAAAACCAAGTAGTGCTGGAATTAATTTTGCACGTTTTTTAGTGAATTCAACGGTGGGTGTATTTGGCATATTTGATGTAGCCAGCTCACTTGGGCTTGAAGTAACTAGCGAGGACTTTGGCCAAACGCTAGGTGTGTGGGGAGTGGGTGATGGTGCTTATTTAATGATCCCAGCAATGGGGCCATCTACCGCGCGTAACTTAACTGGTGATGTAGTTGATAATGTTGTACTGCCTGAAATAGCACTGACTACACCACAAACTATTTTAGTGTTTGCACTAAAAGCAGTTGAAGCGCGTGCGTCATTAATGGCACAGGAAGGGTTATTAAATGATTCGTTAGACCCCTACTTATTTATTAAAGACATTTATTTTCAGCGTCAATTATACGAGTTATTTGATGGTAACCCGCCAATAAAAGAAGAGCCTGAAGATTTTGATGAGGATTTCTTAGAAAGCCTTTAATAAAAACAAAACGCCAGCAGATGCTGGCGTTTTGTTTATGGGTATTAAAGATATTTTAGCTATCGATCATCACTCGCATTTGCTCACTCACCCAGTTGAGTGCTTCGTGATATGCATCAGGCACTTCATCGCCTAAGTTTAATTGCTGGGCTTTATCGTTCGCAGCTTGCCAATCACCATGCTCATACAGAGTGACTAAGTTTAAGTATTCAGCAAGTAGTCCTTCATTTTTTAACAGCGCTTTTTTTATCTCATTAGACAAAGGTAATTTAAGCATTACGCTGTCCATTTCTTCATCTAATATCGCATCCATAAGCGACATCATGCCGGTTAAGAACGCCATACCTGTATCTTTAAGTTTGCCATGTGAAATAGCTAACAATTCACAAAAACGCGCCCGTGTTAACGACAGTCTAATAAGTTCCAATGGCTTATCTGCAGATACTTGTGCTGCAAACAATAAAGAGAGCAGTTTTTTTATTTCAGCAGCCCCTAGTACAATTAGTGCTTGTTTTATAGTGTTTATTTCAGAGCGGCGGGTAAATGCCGCTGAGTTGGAATAGCGCAAGAGCTTGTAAGATAAGTTAACATCACGCTCAAATACATCGGTGATCTTCTTAAGATCCATTTCTACACTGGATGTTTCATAGAGCAGTTCAGCCAGTGCCATGCCAGATGGCGGTAAGGCTTTACTTTGCACCATCTCGGGTTTTGAAAAGAAAAAGCCTTGAAAGTACTCAAAGCCCAACTCAAAAGCTTGGTTGTAAAGCTCGTAAGTTTCAACTTTTTCTGCGAGTAACTTGATATGTGGGTAAGGTTTTAAGTCTTCAATGATCGTTTTAACGGTTTCCATATCGCACGTTAAAAAGTCAACTTTAATGATATCAATAAACGGATAAAAGTGACGCCATACCGGTTGATGCGCATAGTCATCTAGGGCGAGTGTGTACCCTTTCTCTTTTAGGTCTTTAACTATTGCTAGCAGACGTTTTCCTGGCTGAACGGTCTCTAGTATTTCAATCACAACCCCGTTTTTGTTTAATAGCGTGGGGTAGCCTTTTAATAAGGTGTCTAAAGTAAAGTTAATATAAGCGGGTTTATTATCGGTTAAATCTTCAAGACCAAAATTAAACTGGCTGCCTTCAATTAGGCGAGACGTTGCTTCGTCGCCGTCAATGTTCGGAAATACATTATCTACTCCATCACGAAATAAAAGC
Organism: Pseudoalteromonas sp. S1612; assembly: GCF_005887175.1. GTDB lineage: Bacteria > Pseudomonadota > Gammaproteobacteria > Enterobacterales > Alteromonadaceae > Pseudoalteromonas > Pseudoalteromonas undina. The sequence goes on from NZ_PNDH01000021.1 coordinate 70,983, forward strand.
TCATAGCCAATTAGTTCCTTATTGCGATCTAAAATAGGTTGGCGAGCAGCGTAAAAATACATATAAAATTCCGAAACAGTAGAAATTGATTAACATTGTAATAATATATTGGAAAACATTCAAAATAGCATCGGTAAAATGAATTATTATTAATAAAATATCATGGCTTAGGTGATTTTTATTAATCTAAACTCATTGTTTTTTATTCTATTTGTTTTAAAAGCGAGCGAATAGATGGTTTTTTATCTACTTAAATTAGCGGGTTGGAGTTATTAGCAATTACCGTGTTATAGTTGGGTAGAAAGCTTTTATTCCAATACTGTCTTAATTATAAGATTTCAAGAGTCATTATTTGGATTACAAGCCTGTTATTACTTTTTTAAGTGGAGGCGAATTTGGAAACAGGAATGATTATTTCACTGGCATTGTACTTTATTGTAATGCTAGGAATAGGACTATACGCATATAAGCAATCTACCAGTGATATTTCAGGGTATATGCTAGGTGGTCGTAATTTAGCCCCCAGTGTAGCTGCCTTATCGGCTGGTGCATCAGATATGAGTGGTTGGTTATTAATGGGCTTACCCGGCGCAATGTATTTATTTGGGTTGAGTAAGGTTTGGATTGCAATTGGTTTAGTATTAGGTGCGTGGGCAAACTACTTTTTAGTCGCCCCAAGACTGCGTGTCTATACTGAAAAAGCCAATGACTCCATTACTATCCCCGATTTCTTTGCAAACCGTTTTGATGACAACAAAAATATCCTACGTGTTATCTCTGCAATAGTAATTATAGTTTTCTTTACCTTATACACTTCATCGGGTGTTGTTGCCGGTGGTAAGTTATTTGAAAACTCATTTCAAATGAGTTACGAAATGGGCCTATACATCACCACTGGTGTGGTAGTGGTATATACCTTATTTGGTGGGTTTTTAGCGGTTAGCCTTACAGACTTTGTGCAAGGCTGTATTATGTTTGTGTCGTTGTTAGCAGTGCCAATTGCCACTTATATGATGCTTGACCAACCATTTATGGATACCTTAGCAAATGCAAATTATCAGCAGTTACTAAGCTCGCCTAAAGCAAGCGAAATTCATTCTTTAAGTATGCTTGACTGGTTTGCTGGTGGTTCCACTATTGCTATTATTTCTGCAATGGCATGGGGTTTAGGTTACTTTGGTCAGCCGCATATTATTGTTCGTTTCATGTCTATTCGTTCAGTAAAAGAAATGCCAACCATGCGTCGTATTGGTATGTCTTGGATGACGTTATCTGCTATTGGTGCGGTATTTACTGGCCTATTTGGTGCTGCATTTATGATTGAAAATCAAATGCCGATTGCCGATAAAGAAACAATTTTCTTAGTATTGGCTGAATTAATTTTCCACCCGTTAATTGCAGGTTTCTTACTGGCGGCTATTTTAGCTGCGATTATGAGTACTATCTCATCGCAATTATTGGTGTGTTCAAGTTCTTTAACTGAGGACTTTTATAAGATTTACTTAAATCGTAATGCTTCGCAAACTGAGCTGGTATTAGTAGGGCGTATTAGCGTGATACTGGTTGCGTTATTTGCAATTTACTTAGCGTATGACCGCAATAGTTCAATACTAGATTTAGTAAGTAATGCATGGGCAGGTTTTGGTGCTGCATTTGGTCCATTGGTATTGTTTAGTCTTTACTGGAAGCGTATGAACCTAAAAGGGGCTATTAGCGGTATGGTTGTTGGTGCTCTAACTGTGCTTGTATGGATTTATGCGCCTATTACTATTAATGGTGATAGCTTAAGCAGCGTGATATATGAAATCGTCCCTGGCTTTATTTTAGCAAGTATTGCTATTGTAGTAGGAAGCCTTGTAACAGCTGAGCCGAAAAAGGAAATTACTGATCTGTTTGATGAAGTTGAATCGTCATTGTAATTGATTAGCTAACGTAAAGTTTTGGTTTAAAAAAATGCCAACCAGTTTAACTGGTTGGCATTTTTATTGACTGACTTTTAACAATAGCAAATTGTGATGACTTACTCGCTTCTCGTTATCATTACTTAAAGACATAAAAAAACTGAATACGAATCACGAATTCAGTTTCATAAATTAGTAGTCGGCTTATAAGCTGCATTACTGTTTTTTAGATTAGCTCGCTGCTTTATCTTTTATATCAGCAACGTTATCTGACTTTGTTTTTTTAGCTTTTGCAGGTACTTCTTTAGTCCCCTTAAGTACCGCCATAAAGTCGTCTTTACTTTTCGCAATCTCAAGTGCAAGCGACTCAACTTGTTGTTCACTTAGAGGCACATCTACTTTTTCAAGCATTAGTTCTAGTGACTCGGCGATATCGAGCATTTTGTCATAGGCATCAGCTTCTTTTTTAGTAGTAAACGTCATGCGCTCGACTCCGTTTCGTTCTACAACATATTTAACAACAACAGCCATGATTTCTCCTGCTTACTTACGTGGCAATATGATTATTTTAAATCATTAGATTACTGTTTTTATGTACAGTACAAGCTTGCGCGTTATTTTGCAAGCTTTAGCCTTAGTTTATCTGCAGCTTAATTGACAATAAAGGCCAACTCTACTTTATTTATTAAGTCACTTTATAACGCGTTGCAGTAAAGGAGTCGCAAGGAGTGATTGTTACCGTTAGTACTTAGTAACCACAACTTACTTAAAAGTGCTGGGTGTAAATAATCAACGAATGTTCATGTAGGAACACAAAAGGAAATAGTATGAAATTAATTAAAATAATCTCGTTAGCAGCTGCTTTATGTTTATTACCTATGGGTACCACCTTTGCGCAAAGCGATATGCTATCAGAGCAGATGCAATCAGCCATGGTTAATATTAATACTGCTGATTTAAAACAGTTAATTAAGTTACCAGGTGTCGGTAAGAAAAAGGCACAGGCAATTATCGACTATAGAGAAGCTAATGGTGATTTCGCATCACTTGAAGATCTAGCCAAAGTAAAAGGGGTGGGTAAAAAAATGCTAGCCAAACTTGATGGTAAGGTGACGTTTTAACTAAAAAGGGCGCTATGCGCCCTGATCAAACTGTTTTAAGGCAGCACCAAGGTGCTTTTTAGCAAAGTTAATATCTACTGGTGCTGTTAATAGCGGATAGCTCAACCCAGCTACAATCAAAAAGGGCACCAGTAACCAACCTTCGAAAAGAGTAAATATTAAAAAGAATGGGCTTAATAGCATCAGCTTTAGTATGCGTATAAAGACTCTGTCACTGGGTGATAGCATGCTTAAAGAGATAGCTATAACAGTTTGTCGTTGACGAACTTTTAAATGTTTAAGCTCATCAACTTGGCTTGAAAAAAAAGTAAACATATTAAAGTGACTTTTTAGTAATTAATCGACTGGCCACTAATATAAACAGTGTGGCGGTAAAGAGTACAAAAATAATTTCCATCCATGCTGGCATACTTAGGCTGGCAAATTGCCAATCTATATTTCCGCAATCACCTGTCGCTTCAAAAAATTGTGGTATCCAGTGATGTAACGGCATAAATTCTGGAAAATTTGGCTCAAATTCACAGCTAAATGCAAATGGGTCTGTGGTTGTTTGCATTTCAATATGCTCACGAGCTATTAGTAGCCCCCATACACTTGAAATCCCCCATGTTGTATAGGCAACAATACGTACTGCGAGATTGTTTGGTTTACTAGCTCCAATAATACCCGCAAAAAGTAGACCTAATACTGCGGTGCGTTGGTAAATACACATAATACATGGCGCTAACCCCATGTTGTATTGAAAGAAAAGTGCAGTAACTTCAAGTAGAAAAACAATCCCACTGAATAATAACCAAGGTGTACGCTGAGTACTTAGATTAGCAAGCCAGTTCATAACAAATCCGTATTTAAATAAGGGCTTAGATTATGACTTAGGATAAACAGCGGGGCAAGTAAAAGGAAAAAACGAGGGCTATGAAAGCTTGTCGTCCCTCAAAGTTAGAGATCCTGTGCTGCATGACTTCCCCTAATAGACCTACTCAGAGCCATCAAGTTAATCTGATTCATGAATAGGAAAGATCTATAGAATAATAGTTAAAGTGTCTCGTATGAATAATAGGTGGGCATTCATATTGTGTTTAATTTCTACCAGTAAAGTTACCCTTTTAATCACATACCTATGATCATACATACATCACATAAGAATCTCACACACTGAAAAAGACCATTTTATAGCTTTTAATTAGCCATGTGAGAATCTCACACCACGCATAACGTGATATTTTTTTTATATTTACACGTATAAGTTGAGATTTTTTAGACGATATAGCGGTGACCTAATATGCGTTCAGTTATTAATTATGAACCAAGCCCATGTTAGTTTCATATTTCGCAAACTTAACATCCTATAGGGATGTTCGAGGAACCTTATGCAAAGAGGTTTCATTAAAGACGATTTTTTTGATTAAGAGTAATTGAAATTACTGAGTAGCAGTATTATACATTTCTGAATTTATTAGTGGTATGTTAGTAGCATATGGAGTTTTAAATACCAAAATGGTACCAACCATTTTTAAAGGGATATTACATGGAATTCATTTTTATAATCGCAGTTGTTATATTGATAATTTGGTTAATTACCAGTCCACGCTCAAATTCAAATAAAAAAAAGCCTAAAGTACTAGATAATCCGAGGCAAAGTATAAAAGAAACTCCTGATACGCCTGCCTCTAAGGTTTCTTTGTCTAGACCTTCGAGTGACGTGACTAGCTCGATAAATCCCATTAAAACTAATAAAGCATCAGTAAGTGTTGAGCTACACAAACAAACAAATGAATTAACAACTTCAAAGCAGCTTAGTCCAAAACCTCGCATCACTGTTGTTAATACACCTCCCACAATTATAGAGCGTGCCGATAGTTCGAGAAATTCTGAAGACGATTTAGCCACATTTAATATTTTTGAGAGTAATGTATCTGAAGACACCTATATCAATAAGGGTAAACAAGCTCAATGGTTAAGCAAGGGTCAAGAAGTTACTATTCACAGTCGAAAGTTAAAAGGGTTTCTGTACGTAGGTGGGGTGATGGAATCATTGGTTGGTTATCGCTCTGAACCAGCATTAATTTGTGCAGACTTACCAGTAATATCACCACGGACTAATTCAAACGAATTCCCAACTGATGAATCTTTAGGCTACTGGCCAAGCTACGGTTTATTATCTAAAGAGTCTAGAGGTGCCTACCTTGATTGGTTAGCAACCGATAGAAGTGCGGGCAACACCCCAATAGGCTTTGTATTTTTGTACTTTTACGGATTTGAAAGATTTGTTGTTGAGAATGGTCAAGATAATAAAATTGAAGAGGAACAATTTGAAGATATTTTTGATGAAGTACTTCGTTTACATAAAGTGTTTGCTTCAAATCGCTCTTTTGCTGGTTATTCAGCAAATCTCTTAGAGTTTATGTATTTAGTTAAACCTAAATTATTTGAATGTAGAAAGCATAAATTACCAAAGACACGTCATTCACTACTTTTTAAATTACGTCTTTCAGAGCAAATCGTTGCTACAGAAAGAGTGAGTGATGAGTTAGCACTTGAGTGGATTAAAAATACAGACCAATACAATTTAAAAACCGCAGCTAGGCGCTGCGATATAGAGTTTGATTCACTTTTTAAACTTTACTACAAGCAAAAATTCCCAGAGGGAATGCAAGTGAAGCCCAATAAAACCAAATTAAACGCAGAGTACTTTGCCGCCAGCGGTGGTATCCCTAGTATTAAAATTTTACTCGACGGTTTGCCTGATCCGAGCATATTAAAAGCACCTATAAAAAAGCTTATTCCAATAGCAGATAAAGTCACTGAGGAGCTAGCTAGTTATAGCCGTTATTTAGCTAAGGCTGATACAAGCAAAGATGATTTAGCTGCATTAATGCTGTTGCCTCGTGTCATTGCTAGCAGTCAACCGTCACCATTAATCGAAAAGTTTAAAGCGTGGGCTAAGGCCATCATTTTAGAAAATGATGGGGTAACAGATGTATCTGAATTTTGGTTGCAAACAGGCTTACCAACACCGAAAGCGATAAATAAAAAAGAAGGTGAGCTCATTTATAACTTAGCGAACTTTGCTGATATTGGTATTGCGCCTGACTTACGTTACCACCATACAAAACCCAAATTAGATGGCAAACTTGTACTATTTACTCCAGGGCATGAGGAAGAATTCGTCCCTAGTCATGCGTTTAACCAAGTGGGTGTCGCACTGCGTTTAGGTGCTATGGTTGCAAATATAGATGGGGTTGTGGATGAATCAGAAAGTTCTGAGCTAGAAAAGCTAATTGCTCATGATGAAAAATTAACGGATATAGAAAAGCGATCTCTAAAGGCTTATCTTACATGGCGACTAGTTACACCATCGGATAATACGGGTTTAAAAAATAGACTTAATAATTTAGGTGTAAAAGAAATAGAATTTGTGAAAAGGTTTATTCTGTCTATTGCGCTAGCAGATGGCAATGTCGATAACAGAGAAGTAAAGCAAATCGAAAAACTCTACACAAATTTAGGACTGGATAAAGAGTCTGTTACGAGTGATATTCATCAGCTTACTACAAGTAGTCACCAGCCAGCGCCACGTAGTCAAAGCTCATCAGAGTTTAGCTTAGATGAAACAATATTAGCCCTTCATGAAAGCCAAACAACAGAAGCTAAAAACATGCTGGAACAGATCTTTACCTCAGATGAAGATGAAAGCGATTATATTGAAGTCCCAGAGCTGACAAACGAAGTTGATGGATTAGATCAGGCTCATAGTCAGTTGTTTGAAAAGCTATGCGCTAAAGCGCAATGGGGTCGCGAAGAGGTAGCCCAAATGTGTAGTGAGCTAAAATTAATGGTCGATGGTGCTATAGAAACCATTAATGACTGGTCATTTGATTTAGTGGATGCACCAGTAATTGATGACGACGGTGATATATACATTGATGAAGAAATAGTCAAAGAGATAAGGGAGTTATAACAATGGCAGCAAAAAAAATTAGATCAAAAGAGCGCGATGCAATTATACAGTCTCTTAAATCGGGTGTTACCCCAAAAGTCGGCATACAGCATATACAAGTAGGTCGTGGTAATGAGCTTAAAGCGCTCATTAAAGATATCGACAGAGTGACAGAGGGCGGCTCTGCTTTTCGGTTAATTATTGGCGAATACGGCTCAGGTAAAACATTCTTTTTAAGTGTTGTAAGAGCGATCGCATTAGAGCGAAAGTTAGTTACTGTTAATGCAGATTTATCTCCCGATCGTCGTATTCATGCATCATCTGGACAAGCCAGAAACTTGTATTCTGAGTTAATGAGAAACATGTCTACTCGTAATAAGCCTGATGGTAATGCATTGACCAGTGTGGTTGAAAAGTTTATTACCGAGGCACGAAAAGAAGCAGATAATACAAGCAAAGAAATAACCACAGTGATTCACGAAAGGCTCGCGTCTCTCTCTGAGCTTGTAGGTGGTTACGACTTTGCAAAAGTTATAGAAGCATACTGGACTGGCCATGAAACAGATAACGAGCAACTTAAGAACAACGCTGTAAAATGGTTAAGAGCAGAATATGCAACAAAAACAGATGCTCGCAAAGATCTTGGTATAAGAAGTATTATCTCAGATGCTTCGTTTTATGACTCTCTAAAGCTTATGAGTTTATTTGTAAGGCAAGCTGGCTACGAAGGGTTATTAGTTAACCTCGATGAAATGGTAAATTTATACAAACTCAATAGCACCCAAGCACGATTATCAAATTACGAGCAAATTCTTAGAATACTCAACGACTGCTTACAAGGATCGGCTGAGTACTTAGGGTTTTTACTCGGTGGTACACCCGAGTTTTTACTTGATCCAAGAAAAGGGTTATATAGCTATGAGGCGCTGCAATCTCGCCTAGCTGGCAACACATTTGCAAAACAAGCCGGTGTTATTGATTACTCATCCCCTGCATTACACTTGGCAAGTTTAACGCCAGAAGAGTTATTTATACTACTTAAAAACCTTAGACATGTTTTTGCATCAGGCGATGAATCGTTATATTTAGTCCCTGACGAGTCCCTCAAAGCATTTTTAACCCATTGCAGTAAAACAATTGGAGACGCTTACTTCAGAACGCCAAGAAATACGATCAAAGCGTTTTTAGATATGCTTGCCGTGATTGATCAAAATCCAAACATTTCGTGGGGCAGCTTAATAGAAAATGTTGATATAGCAGAGGAAAAACCTTCCGATCTAGAATTAGATATTGAATCTGAAGACGATGAACTAGCTGATTTTAAGTTATGATCGACGCGCACGAAAAGCTCGATTTTCGTATTCAGCAGTGGATTTTTAAACAAGGCTGGGATCGGCTCAGAGAGATACAATGTTTAGCAATTGAGCCTATCCTATCAGGCAATACTGATGTGCTTATTAGTGCCTCTACTGCCGCAGGTAAAACCGAAGCATTTTTTTTACCTGCAATAAGTAGTATCGCAGATGAAGTAAGTGGTGTAAGCATTTTATATATCAGTCCACTAAAGGCGTTAATAAACGATCAAGACCGAAGGCTAGAAAGCTTGTCAGATTTGTTAAACATACAAGTTACACCTTGGCATGGTGATAGTCCTCAAAGTCGGAAAAATAAGCTGAAACGAAATCCATCAGGCATTATGTTAATAACGCCAGAGTCCCTAGAGTCATTATTAATAAGAGACAGTGGCTGGGTAAAGTCTGCTTTTCAGAATTTAAAGCATATAGTTATAGACGAATTTCACGCATTTATTGGCACAGAGCGAGGCCATCACTTGTTGAGCTTACTGCACCGCTTAGAACACCTTGTAGGCCGTGTAAACTCACCAATACCCAGAACGGCTTTAAGTGCGACTTTAGGTAACTTAGAAAGTGTCCCAGCATCTTTAAGACCTAATAAATCACTGTCTTGTAAAATAATAAAGCAAACGCAGTCTTCATCATCGTTAAAAATGCAAGTGAAGGGATATATTGAGAGCGCTGTTGTGGCAGATGAGACGGTTACTGCGGAGCAAGCCGTATGTAACGATTTATATGGTCTTTGCCGTGGTGGAAACCACCTAGTGTTTGCAAATAGCAGAAGTCGCACCGAAAGTATTGCGACCACTCTTGCAGAGATGTGTGAGAGCAACACTGTGCCTAACGAGTTTTTTCCACATCACGGCTCATTAGCCAAAGAAATGCGAGAATCACTTGAGGCTCGGCTTCAGCAAGATCAAATTCCCACGACAGCAGTGTGTACTATGACTTTGGAGTTAGGCATTGATATAGGCAAGGTTAACTCTGTCGTACAAGTTACTGCGCCGCATTCTATTGCAAGTTTACGGCAGCGCATGGGTCGTTCAGGTAGGCGTGGTGGCGCTAGTATTTTGCGAATGCTAATAACTGAGGCTGACCTTACAGAAAAATCGAGTATTGTAGATAAACTGCGGCTTGAATTGGTTCAATCGTTAGCGATGATACGGTTATTGGTTGCAAGTAAATGGTATGAACCAGCAGACACTTCGCTCTATCACTTTTCAACATTACTTCATCAGGTTTTAGCTCTCATCGCGCAATGGGGGGGGATAAGAGCAGATCAAATCTACGTATTACTTTGTAAAGACGGGCCATTCCAACAAGTTACTGTTACTCATTTTAAAGATTTGCTATCTCACATGGGTAAGGTAGATCTTATTACCCAGTTAGGAAGTGGTGAACTGGTTTTAGGTTTTATGGGTGAAAAAGTAACAAATCATTATACGTTTTATGCCGTCTTTAAAACTCCTGAAGAATTTAGAATTGTAACGGGTAGTAAAACACTAGGGACATTACCAGTAGATAGCCTTATTTTAGAGGGCCAACATATTGTATTTGCGGGTAAACGTTGGGTGGTTGAGCTAGTCGATACAGACAAAAAAGTGATTTCAGTACAGCATGCAAAAGGAGGGAAACCACCTAAATTTGGTGGTTCAGGGATGGCTGTACATGATGTAGTGAGACAAGAAATGCTTAAAATTCTGAAAGAAAGTGACTACAGAGTTCAAGTTGGTGAACAAAGAATTGAATTTGGTGATGCAGTTGCCCAAGCACTTTTTAAAGAGGGGGCTGACTTTTTTAAAACTGCAAAACTTGAAAGTACATATTTCTTACAGCATGGCAATACAGCCGTTGTTTTGCCTTGGGCCGGTGATAAAGTTGTAAATACACTTGTTGCAGTACTTATACACAAAGGGTTTGGAGCGGGTGCATTTGCAGGAATTATAGAAGTTGAGAATACCTTAATTGATCATGTTATCGGGGCTCTTAAAAGCTTTCGAGATGATAAAACCATATCAGCAATTGATTTAGCTGATGCTATTGCAGAAAAAACTATAGATAAGTTTGATGAGTATTTACCTCAAGAAATTCTTGCACAAGGGTATGCTGCAAGAACTTTTGATGTTGAGAAAGCACAGGTATTAGTTAAAGAATTACTCTAAAACAGCAGAAAGCTATTAATAGCAACCTCTTAGATTATTTGTAAAACAATGCCCCCCTCTTCACAGAGGGAGGTTGAGTTGTCTGTTATTATGCAGCTCTAGCAACTTCTTCAGCTCAATTACCTTTAAAGTTGAGTTATCTGCTTTCCAGTCAGAGGATTTGATTAATCCGCTACTAATTGCATTTTTGATGGTGTTGGGTGATATTTTGGCAATTTTTGCACATGTATCAATACTGACTGTTCTGGCTTTAGACGATTCCAAATGACGTTCGCCTACTTTTATCAACTCATCGCGGCTAAAGTAAATTGAATCAAGGAGGCTGCTGTTACCTTGATAGTAAAATGGCAAATCCTTCAAAAATATTGCTAATAAGAGATCTGATTTTTCCATCAAGTATTGCTCGACAAATTTTGTAGCTTCCATGAAATCGACTTCATTTATGACTTCAGGGGTTGATTTAGTTATCAGCTCTTCGATTAAGTGCTTGGCATCAATTAAACCATCGACTTGATAGCGGTTTGTATTGCTGAATCGTAGAATTTTTTTGTACCACAGAGGCTTTAAATCAGCTGCGTTTAGCCCAAGACAAGATGCGAGTATCCTTATTTCCAAAGGTTTGCTAGTGGAAGTAAGCTGGAGAGAAGGTTTTCTACTATCGATTTGAGCGCGCTTTATCAAGTTCCAATCTCTGTGTATATGACATGATAAGGAATAAAGCTCAGGATATGCCAAGTTTTTAGGATAACCAGCTGGCAGCCCTTTGCTAGATATTTTTGCTAGCCAATGCACTAATGCTTCATTATTAGTTAACAAGTCAATTCCTGCGGTTAGGATTTTTGGTATGTCTTTATAATTAAAATAGGCTTTTCTTTTAAGCTCTGAAATTTCAAGAACGTACAAACCTGCAATAATACAGTCTTCTATATTACCGGTTGTGAGCCTTTCAATCTTTTCATCCACCGAAAGCTGAAGAAGTTTTCTTCCACAATATTCATTGCTGCAATACCCTTGAAGTAAACTTGCGTTAAATTCCAGTTCGTGTTCGCAGTGAGGGCATACATCAATAAGCATGACCTGGTGCTTTGCACAGTGCGTATATCTTGGGTCTTGCCAATTATCTCTATGAATAGGGTTTTCATTCAAGCATTTTAGACATGCTCTAGCGTGGAGAATTCGAGCACTGGAACAGACTTTTGGAAAAGGGCTCCCCTCCGTTTCTGAAAATGAAATAGGGCGTTGTATGAGTGAGCTGATATTGTTGATATCAGCTTTTTTTAGATTATTGCGAATTGCTAAGTTAAATACTTTCTTATTAACAATGTCTTCTGGTTTCATAAAACCATTTCGCATTGCAAGACGAAGAATGTAGCCAGCCTGGCTTTCTCCAACGAAAGGCCTAACTCGAATTGGTAACCTAGCCATGTGTGAACGTTTCCTTTAACTTGCGATCTAAATCTTCAATATTTCGTTCAGTTTGCTGTGCATTAATCATGTCAGCATTAAACGGGTTGTCTTCGCTATTTCTGATAGCAAATTTATACGCTTCTTCAAATGCTCTTATGTACTGAGCTGTATTCTTGTAATCAGCGGGTAACATCTGTGCATAAAGCTTATTAAGGAGCCCATGCATGCCATTTGTTGCAATATAAATGCGGTTGAGTAAGTCTTTATGTGACTGAGCCGTTAGCCTATTAAAGCCATATTTAATTTGATAAAAATTAACCATGTTTATCCAAGCTAGGCACTGGCTTGGACAGGGACTAAGTTGATGTGGGGCTAGAAAACGACGGCTTAATTGCTCTTCTTTATCTCCACCTTTGTAGGCGAGTTCGATAATTCTTTTAGCCAATGGCGTTCCCATTAAAATTACAGGGATGCTAGCTTTGTCTACTAGACCTGCAAATTGTTTTGCCATTTGCTGAGCTCTGATACCGTCTGTATCAGGTAAGCACTCTTGAACCTCATCAATAATAATAAGCTCAACACTTTGTTCATTGAGTAGATGTAACAAACGTTCAAGTGCAGTATAAGGCCTTTCTTTGCTGTTCATTACAGTGCACCCTAAAGCCATTAAAATTTGATGAAGCAAGTCAGTTGGAGTTGATGTTGCACCTAACTTAACGTAAAGCACTGGAATAATATTTTTTTCATCTAACTCAGATTGAGGGAATTGTTGGGTATACGTCTTAGCCAAATATGATTTGCCAACACCAGAGACCCCCGTCAATAAGCCTGAGTAGTTTCTATTCTGATGAATATTGCTAATGTATTCCCATGCTTCCGTTGTAGACGAATGGCAATGGAATGTGCCACTTTGCGGTACATATAACGAACTTGGTGATGTATCAAGAGTAGTGCTTACCATTTTTCATAACCTTCCTTGTTCCTGAAGTGAGAGTCATCCTGATTCTCTTGTGAAAGATCCGTACCTAGTAACGGATCTGTGCGTTTAGATTGGCGTTCATGGATAGAGCTATTAGATTGCCTAATGATATCTTTAGTTGAGCATTTACCTGTGAAGTTTTGCTCCATATTTTGCGTTTGCTTGCCATTACGTATTTTTCGACGTTTACGTTTTATAAGCTCAGCTTCGCCACAATATATTGAGCGACGAATAGGCGTACTGTGATTCATGTTGGCGACCTCAAATGAAATTGCTATCTGTTCATCAACCAAATCGATGTTGTGAGCAATGATTTTTGTAACATGAGTGTCTCCAGACAATGTGACTGCAAGGGTTACAGACCTGCAATCTTGTGTATCATACAATACCGATACTTTAGGGTTTTTCCCTGAGTCTTTGCCGGTTTTAAGCTGCCAATATAGGTTTTGAACCTCTTCACCATAAAAGTCCTGTTTGTTGAATCTGAATTTACCAGTCTCGTTTAAGGTAGTCTCCCCCTGAAAAACATGGAAACTGGTTTTTAGATGTTCATAGTGGCACGGAATCAATGGGTACTCTAGGCAAGAGGCTTCCCATACTTCCTGGGGAGTTTTGCCATTGAGTTCATTGTGTGGCTGATTTACATAATGCACTAAAAAATCGTGGAGATTCTGAACGAAGCTATCTACCGTCATGGCGGCAGCTTGTTTTAGCGTTTCATCTGTAGGGTTCCTGTTAGTGTTTTTCCCTTCATAACGCTTACCTTTGTATCCAGGCACGCCATGCACGATTTTATTGCCAACTTTAAGCTCAGCGCTTTCTAAAAACTCACTTCGGATCGTTTTATTAAATGATTCTACAAAAGGTTTTTTGTAGGGCTGATTGCTTGGCGCGTAAATCAGTTCACACTTCAATGATTCAGCTGTTTTTGCAAATGTTTCATTATTGAACCCCGGACCATTATCGCAAACTATTCTGATAGGTATGCCAAATGCATCGAGTTGTTCACTCGCGGGTATAACAATATTGCGAAGTAAGTTAACGCCACCGATAGCCTTTTCGGCTTCACCAAACTCCACAGTGACTGCAATCGGGTAGCGAGAATGACAATCAATGGCAATATATAAAGCGACTTTTCCAGTAACTTCTCCAGTAGTATCATCAATTAGGCGAAGATTAAGCGCTAATCTATCTGCTTCTATACGCGTAAGTACTCGATCCGTTTTGATGCGAGTTTTGTATGTTCTCATTAGCTTATTGACTTCAGCTCTGTTGCCCGAGGCTTCGGCACGGTCTAGATCGTTGAAGCTGTGATGGTGCTTTCTAAATTTTTCTCTACTTACGATGGTAATGGTAGGGTCATTCATCTCGTTGACCCAATTCTCATACTTTGCATGTCCTACAGCAATACTTGGAGTTATTTTTCCCATCATGAACTTTTCGTAACCCTCCCACATGATTTGTTCAGAGCGAGAGTCTGTTGTATTTCTCTTAGACTTTCGTTTTGGGAGAGAGTCAATATGACTAAACCCAGCGTCTTTAAACCTCTTCCACCACCTTGATAAGCTTGATTGGCTTGGATGCTTTACCTTAACAACTGTCCCTGGTTTGCTATTTATTGTTTGCTGCTCTTCCACTTCAGCTATAACTCGTTTATAAATTGATAACGTGGTCATATGTGCGTTTTCTTCTTCAAAAATCTTTTTCATTAAAGAAAGGTAAGGTGCTTGCTTTTCTTTTATTAGTTTTTGGAATGGATCTAATGCTGAATGAGGTGAATTAGGGGTAACTGGTATCAAATAAGTTTTTAAGGCAAATGCAAACTCATTACGAGTAAAAGTTTGCAGCTCCTTGGTTTTAATATCTCTAGTAACTACGTTTAATTGATCGCAAAACAAGATATCGAATTTACGATCTTTATCATCTAATAGTTGAGAATAAGGAAGTATATTCATCGAGCTTAATTTCTCAATTGAGTGCTGTCAGAAAGCTTTACAGTATTGTCAAACCCGATGTGTGAGTGAGCGAGTAGAGCAAAAGGAACAAATGGGCGAATGCCAATAGATTCAGCTTGTTTCCTCAAATCACCAAAAGTAGTTGGGAATGAATTAACTAAAGGTAATAATTTATGAACTTCGATCGGTTCTGTTCTTAGGTAGGGGTAAAGTGTTTTAAAGTTGCCAATAGTAATTGGGTTTAAATCCTTTTCAGTGACAATACGAACAGGGCGCCCAGTTAAGTGCTCAATATACTGCGCCTTTTCAGTAAACTTGTTTATAAAAGTTTTAGAATGCACGTACTTGTATGGATGCGGGTCAAAGTAAATACTAGAACCATTTTGAAGCTCAACTAATACATCGGGCGTATAGCGACCTGCTGGTGTATCCGCACTCTCTGGTTGGGTTGTATAGGCAGACACTCGTTCGTCAAATTCGAGCCAATACAAAAAGTCTAGCTCTAATGTTGATTCAACCCAAACATGGCAATTGTTCTTTAAACTGTAAAAGTAGTCTACGGGCCTATCTCGCCTGATCCTACGAAGTGTTCGCTGTTGCATAAAATTCTCCAAACATCCTGTTTATAGCTGCGTCATTCCTTGTGATTGATGAGCAAGTCATCATTTGAAGATGCATACTTGAGACTAGCTAAGTTAACCTATTTAATTTCCGTATTGCACTCAATCTTCATTAACGATCATAGCAGATAATTTCCAGATGGATTTCGTTGGTATGAAATAAAATCAAATAAAACAATGCCTTAAATAATATAACCAAGCAGTAAACAAAGATGAATAAGCACTTTCTTTGATAAATCAGCTAACTAGTCTAAATGATGAGAAATTTTTGATGTTGATAATTTTTTTGAGAAACTTGTTGTATTCGAATATAGGTATCTACAGTATTAACATTTCCACTTCTAGTACCTTTGCGAAGTTCGGCTGTGAGTGATGAAGAGACGGTCACGATAACTTTATGTAATTAGTTTAATTCTGCAAAGCCGGCTATCGGCTAACTCGTATTTGCCCCAAAACGTGTTAAAGCAATTATTCTATAGGTCGGCTTTGAGCGATAACCGGACACTGAAAAAGTTAAATTTATTCCTGTGTTTTAAGTAGAAATCTAATTTTGTCCAATAACATTATTAAACGCCGTTTTGGGGCAAAATAACATGCTTAATTCCTAGCTGTTTTAATTACTTGTTTACAAAGGTAATTATTGGTGAAATTATCAGGGTATGTAATATACGCCGTTTCGGTGTGTTATAAACCACCAAAATGGTGTTCAATAAGCTGTTAGCTGTTTTGCTATGTTCTAGGCTTTTTTCAAATAAAAACATCGACTTTCTTTTTGTCGGTTAACAATAAAGCAGCCTTTTCTTGATATAAATCAAAAGTATCGTCTGATATAAATTTATCAAACGTATTAATTATTTCTTTCATGTAAGAGGCTCTTACTTGATAAGTCTGACGTTCAGGATATTCTTTAGCAAGTCCATCTAATTTCTCTGAACTATTAGAAAAATACTCCATAACATTAATTTTTTTATCAGGATCTACATCCCCTCCACCATAAGAAAGGATCCTAAGTTTAGACTCTAAACTATTCATATCTTCTCTTTTTTTGGATATTATGGGGTTTCCTGACTTACCTAATCTAACTGGTTCATCACTATCGTATTTTTGTGTGTATTCTCGTTCCATTTCATTCACATTTTTAACAATACTATGAAGTTCTTTTATACTCATATTAGAAAAGTTGAGCTCTTCTTTTTTAAATACTTTTTCATATGCACTTCCCTCAATTAATGATGAATCAAAAGCATTATTGTCTTTTTTTTCTTTAACTTTAGGATCAAGGTGAGTTGTGTTTATATTAATTTTTAAGCCACTTTCGCTTGTTTTAGTAGAAAAGCTTTTTATTTTTTCATCATCACTGTTTGTAAAAATAGATATTTTACTTTCAAATAGAGTAGGTAGTAGATTGGTGCTGATTTTCATAAAAATCCTTTTTCATATGTCGTTTTCTTTTATCGACATAATTTTATAAAACTTAAGCTTTTATTTTAGATTGTTTTCTATTAACGACTCATAGGGCTGAGTCGTTAATAGAAAGTTTAACTAGCCACCAGATCTTACTTCATAAGTAATTCCACCATAAGTAGATCCAGTTGTTGTTTTATTTTCAACTTCCCAATAATAAGTGCCTGCATTAAAGATAGAAGTGGAAACTGCTACGCTATATCCGCCAGCAACTCTATCTCCATTGCTATCAACCAAAGTCACTTTGAAATCATGTCCGTCATAGTTTCTTAAAATTGCAAAACCGTATCTACGGCAATTACCACCATCATAAGTAAAGCTTGCAATAGTTCGAGTCTGCTCCAATTTAAGACTAGTGTATCTAGTGTAAATTGTAGGGCTACAACGTTCATATTCACTGGTTGTTTGCTCATTTTTAGCTGCTTCTTCAAAATCAAGAATAGAATTCAATGATGCAACTTGATCATGTTGCTCTTGTACTTGAATCGAAGATGACTCTGTAACCGAAGTATCAGCACTGATTGCATTGAAAGAAAAACTTGCAGCAGCAACAACAAACATTGTTGCAGGGAGTAAATGTGAATATTCATAACTTAAAATCCTTTATTGAGTTAGTTTACAAAAAGCTATACTTTATGATAACTATATTTGACTATTATCAAAAGTACTCTCATAATGTTTTTATCAAAACATCTTAAAGTATACGATAAAAAAATGTCAAAAATTGGATACGCGAGAGTAAGCTCAACAGGTCAAAGTTTAGAAGTGCAACTTGATAAGTTAAATCAAGTTGGCTGCGATAAAATTTATCATGAAAAGCAAAGTGGTAAAACAGCGGCTCGACCAGAGTTTCAAAAGTGCATGAATTATCTTCGGGAAGGGGACACTTTTGTTATCACCAGATTAGACCGTCTTGCGCGTTCCGTTATTCACTTATCACAAGTTGCGGAGCGCTTTCAGGCAGAAAATATTGATCTAGTAGTAATTGACCAAGCAATTGATACATCTACTCCCACTGGAAGGTTAATGTTTAACATGTTAGCAGCCATTGCCGAATTTGAAACTGATTTACGCTCTGAGCGGCAACTAGAGGGTATTGCTAAAGCTAAAGAGCACGGCGTTAAATTTGGTCGACCAACAAAAAGAACCGATGAAATAGATTTAGAAATTTATAATAAAAGGAAAGAAGGTGTACCCATTGGTCAATTGGCAAAAGATTATGACTTGGGTTCGGCTACGATTTATAGAATATTGAATGATGTATTTGAAAAAGTATCAACTGAAGCAACAAAATTATCGCTAGGCTAGATCTCATTCATTCGAGATTTAAATGAATACTTAATTATCCCCTTATTTAATCGGCAATAGTTTGCCGTTATTAAACCATACTATTTCCCATTTGCCGCTTCTGTTGGCTAAAATCACTGACATTTCTACCTCGATGTGTACTTTCGTGCTTATACCACTTTCATTAATTAAGTGATCTATTTTAGGCGGAGGAAAATCATTAAACACAAGGCTTTTTTACATAACTAGCTGTTCTAATAATTAAATAAATAACGCAGTAGTTAGTGGTTTTAACCCATATAAATGATCACTTAGTTTGTGAGATTAGTATTAATACTTCTAAAAAACCTGTTGCAAATAACAGGTTTCGATTTGTTGGCCTGCTACTTGCTCTGATATAAGCATTGTCGTTGCAATATTTAATAAGGGAGCAAATATGCAAATTACTAATACACCGTATGTTAATCATGCTGAGTCAGCCCAACATAGCGCGTTAAGCACAAGAATAAATGATGGACAGGCTACTAACACAACCAAGAAAACCGAAACAGACACCGTTTCAATCAGCTCTGCCGGTCGCAATGCTGAAGCTAAATGGCAAGAAATTGCAAATAAATACGATATGACCAATATTTCTGGAAATGAAGTAATGGGAATGGCTAAAGAGCTTTATGACAATAAGTTAATTTCTAGCGGTCAAATGCTTGATATGTATACACCACCAAGTATTGATTTTAATTTAGATGAAAAAGTTAATTATGTAGCTCACGTGACTAAGGAATTGGAAAGCCTAAAATTACATAGTGACGGGTCAGCTCAAATGAGAAATGCAATTGAAGCTAAGTCTAGAGTGTTTGATATTGTAAAACTTATTGGTTAAATACCCATGTTCGTGTGTCATTGTGAACATGGGTTGTGCTCTAATTCTTGTGTGTTAATTATTGAACGAAAACAGAATCACTCCAAAAACCAAATGGTGATGCTATCGAATTTGCTGAAACATTAACAGTACCACTTATATTTGATGCGCCAAAAAAATCGAATTGATGGAGGAATCCAGTAACTGTTTGGCCTGCACTACAAGTACTTAGGTTTGCTCCACATCTAGGAGTGCTAGATGTGGCAGATACACTAGAACCTGCAAACGTTGCGTTGTTTGTATTACCGTAACCGAACTGAAATACATAAACTCTAACTTGGCCACCGCCATGATTTTGAGTGGTTGAGAACTGATTAGCTGACACAGAATTCTGAACGCCCTCGGCCCTTTCGCAATAAATTACTCTCGTTCTGCATTTCTTCTAAGTTGAGATGAGATATTATCGTTTAACTCAAGCCAACTAAAGTCCTT
This sequence comes from Pseudoalteromonas sp. S1612, assembly GCF_005887175.1. GTDB lineage: Bacteria > Pseudomonadota > Gammaproteobacteria > Enterobacterales > Alteromonadaceae > Pseudoalteromonas > Pseudoalteromonas undina. The sequence continues at coordinate 90,525 of NZ_PNDH01000021.1, forward strand.
ATTCCAAGCCTGTTTAAAGCTTTCTCCTCCTTGTGAATTATCCAGAATTTCTTTTAAATCAAATATTTTTGAGAAATTATCTTCGTTTACGTCGTAACTTGACCACCCCCTAACTCCCAAGTCAATGTGCTCTAGAAAGCTCGATTTAAACTCGTTAGCTGCGGCCACAAAATCCCCGTTGTCATTTAATTTTTCAGATATCAGACTTTTCTCTTTATCATTAATAGAACCTGTAACTTCTAGCTCACCTGATTGACTGATTGATATCCCCCAGTCTTTATTCGCTAATGATGGTTGTTCGGCCGCTATTTCAGCCACAATATTGTCATACTGAGTAAACATTTTTTCAACAGAGTTGGAAACTTCACCACCCGGCATATAAAGATTCACAGTAGCGATTCGAATATTATTTAACGCTTTTTCTTCTGCTTCCCTTGTTGATACAACATTATTTGTTGATATATTCATTGGCTTATCATAGGTCGCTTTAGGCTCTTTAGGCTGATCATTATGATATATGTCCTTAGCTAGTCGCTCCATTTCACTATTTATTTGTTCTTTACCATTTACAGGTTTATTAATTTTCACTTCTGAACCGTTCGATATAAACTGCGATGCTAGATTAGTATCATTTGAATTAACTTTCATATCATTTTCCTTGTTCGTTATTTATTACTAGTTATCGGCAGGTTATTATCTTACTTTAGTTGTTTCTAATAAGAAAAATTAACTTAATATACATAGATAATAAGCATTACTTAAATCTTAGACTCGGCATATCTTTGTAGAGGTAATGTGGGTGTTTACACCCGTATACATCAGAGGTATTTTAGAATGGCTATTCTAAGCATCCGAATTGACGATAAATTAAAAGAGTCTTTAAGTAGTGAGGCGCAAAAGGAAGGTATTTCTTTATCTGAATATGTGAAGAAATCACTGGAAATTAAGAGCGTTGATACTCATATACTAGCAACAGAGAAAAACTTAAAAAGCTCTGTTGATAGTATTAAAGATTTAGCGCTCGTCTCTCAGGAGACTGTACACGAAGTTGAACTAAATATTCAGCGGCTAAATGAATCGCTTAAAAATGCAAATCACTTAAAAGAAATCAAAAAATTGAAATGGATATTGATTTCTATATCCCTCATCTTTGTATCAATCTCGATCCCAATATTTCACTTTAATATTGCTTATTTCAAAACCTTCTTTTATTAGGCTTTATCCTGAATAATTTAAGGCCTATGAGCCAAGCCTATTAGTAAATATTCCAGTTACCGGAAAGCCTTTGCCGTCCAACACCTCTGTATTAAGCTTTTCACTTTACGATGAATTACCTTCAACAACTTAATTTAAATAAACTTTTTAAAGGCGTTTTCAAAAGACTATAAGTGTATAATTATGGCGCAGGTTTTGCAGTTAATATCACTCATACGATCATACTAAGGAAAAGAACCTATGCGAGTTGATGCAAACGTACATTATTTTAATGGGAACCAGCGTACCAAGCCTTCAACAGAGGCCTCAACGTCATTTTCGGCTGCATTAACAGCAGCACAAACAGACAATGATAAGACTGACAGCAGCACAAAACAGGCGGATTTCACTAGTATGACCCGGCAAGAAATGCGGGACTGGGCCAACACTCAAATCCGCAATGGAGAAATGTCTCTCGATGACGGCAGGCCTTTCATGGCTATGACTATGAAAATACCCGTAAATGGAGGCGAACTGGCAGGTGCACACAGTGATGAAACACGATATAACTTCATTCAAAAAACGCGTGATGGCATCCAAGGCGCACTGTCACGCAATGACGAGACTACTTTGAAGATGTTAGAATCAGCTATGTCTATCATGCAAGACAAAAGTACTGGTGTTAACATTCGTATTTAGAAATATAAAAAGGCCAGAATGTCTGGCCTACATCATTAATAAATCAAAGAATACTGATCTGGACTGACATAGTATTCCATGGCGAATTAGTCGAAGTATTTTGGTATTTGAATAATCCGTTTTGATGACCATCGACATTGTATTCATTGAGGAAACCCACGACAGTTTGCCCAGCGGTACAAGGCCATGTGTAATTACTACCAGTCACACAAACAGGCGTACTTGAGTACATTGTGGAACTCGGAAGTAACCCACCGTTCATCCAAGCAATATGATTATAACCATAACCAATTTCTAAAACAGCAGTACGCAGCTGCTCTCCCCCATGATCACATGCAATTGTTGTCATACCAACAGCGGACTCCCACCCACAATCAGTTGAACCAACAGCATATACCCACATTGAAGATAGCGGCGGAGCTGATGCTCGAGCCATTAATTCAGACTCCATGCGGATGTTTTTGATTTCGGCAGGAGCTGGAGCATTCTGACTAGTGAGTACAGGAAGGGAGGTAATTACTTGTTGACTGCGCGGAACTTCCTCAGCATAACTCATATTACTTACACCAGTTGCTATGACTACAGATAGCAGGCAATTAATTAAATTTATTTTCATAGTCCTTGAATTTCCCTTTTAATATCAATTGAAAGGTATTTATAGTTCACGCCTTTAGCATTGTCAAAAAATGAAAACATAATGATAAATAATTAATTTTTATATTTGTTAACTGATAGCAGAAAATCAAACACAAGACCTTCATCCAACAACTGAGTTTCACCGGTGAAACTTTAATTTTAGCGGCTAAAATAATGGGGTATCACACTTTGACCTGCAATACCCCCTACCTAACAATTAACCTATTAAACTTATAACCAATTGGGCTACAGAAATTAGGGAAATTAAATTAATAGAAAACCTTCCTTCTACTTTCACTTTATAATGAATATCTATTTTCATTCGCGTGCTCATTAATATTGATAGTGCCCCAACCGCAGTGTAATCTTAAATTGCCGTAAAAGATTGGCGGTTAGAACGTGGCATCCATGCCATTTTACTATCGTTGATTTTCAACCAGGCCTCGTGCCTGGTTACCTTCATTTTTTATGTTTCTTTGATACTAACAAAATTTTTTAACTATCTGCGGCGCTGAAAAAATTAACCTGTCGCCTTAGTTCCGCTTAATCATAATTTAACGCATAGCACTTTTACGAATAAGCAAAAAGTGAGTATTTATTAAAATAATTGCCGGTGTATCTACCATTTCACATTAAAAACAGGTGCGGCGGCACTCTAGGTTACACTGTCGTATTAACCTAGAGACCTTGCCATGTAAGCGCTAATAACGAATTGCACACGGGAAAGTTACACGCGTGATGTGAACGGTACTTTTGAACGGACTCGATAAAGTTATTGAATAAACAGGTCTGATAAACACAGCCGTACGTATTGCTATCTGTGCGTTGCTAATTTAGAAAAGTCCCTGACACGTTTCTGTCCAAAAATGAGTTAGAGTGACGTCCGCTTTCATGATTCAGCGATTTATTTGTTTGTTAGTGTGATCGTCTGCTAGTGGCACTTTGGCGAAGTCCGCCCAGAGCGAGAAGCGGTCATTGAGATTGGCTAAATATCGTAGTTAATTGATTGGTGAAACTACGCTTTGCACACATATTCATGAAAATGAGCGCTGCGCGCATATTGGTTAATTTAACTTTACCTAAAATAGTTAGAAAACTTAGTGATAGTAATACCTTAGGTAATTTGTTAAAACTATATAATGTAGAAAAATGAGCGTAGCGTCGGCAGAAATATGCGCGACGAGCGCACTATTAAATTGTTAGCACTAAAGGTAAGTATGGACACTTTAATCAAGTTTGGCTTATTCTTTTTAGGGGTTATTACTTCCGTCTTATTAATCCCAATGATCGAGAAGAAGAAGTCAGAGTCACAGAAAAAAGAAAGTCTAGAAGAGCTATTTATTGAACTCGATGATATCCATGTTGAACTTATAGAACATTTGGAATCTAGTTTTCAATTTCTACTTAATTTAAGGACAGAAACAGAATTAGCTCAAGATGGAAAACTTCCTGTGCCAATGCCAAAAAATATAAACACAGATGTGTTAGGCGAGTTATATAAAAAGTCAGCTTTAATACTAACTTCACCACAAAGATTGGCGATAAAACGCATTCCAAATAGTATTAACGAGATAATGCGACATTCACAACTCTCTGTTGATTCAATTACAAATGAGAAAATTTATTGCATTCAATCAATTAAAAATACAGTTAAATTGACTTGCAGGTTAATTCATGAAATAAACTTTCTTCGTGAGCATCGTGAACGTTTTGTGTTTGCTAAATACTTGAGTTCAAATACCGCTGTATTATCTGTTTTAAAAAGTATTGGTTATAACGAAGTCCAAATAGCTCAATCAAGGGTCGAAGAATCAGAGTTTAACGATCTTAAGGTGTCAATTTAGTGCTAACAAGACCTTTAAACGGACAAAAAACAGTTTGCTGTTTTCACTTCGTTCAACATTTTAGCAAACAATTTTTTGCCGCTTAAGGTGGCGTTATGTTTTCGGGAGAGACTGTGCGCAAAGAAGAGATTAATAGCGATTTGAAAGTTCTCACGTTCGATTTCTTTTACTGGTTTTCGCGGTTTGAGTTTGCTCTGAAGGAGAGCAAGTACCTAAAGCGGGATGGCATTGGAGATAACGCAGAGCCAGGTTGGGATAAGTTTATTAACCAGAACAAGCAGGCTTTTCAGCATACAGATGAGACGAGAAATCTTCTGACGCTCAACCCTAAAAGGCAAAAGGTCAGTGAAAACTCTGGCTTGGAATGGAAAAGCCAGAGTTTAGATGACTGCGATTCCGAACTGTGTAAGGTAGTTCGTCTGCTAAAAACTATTCGAAATAATCTATTTCATGGTGGGAAACACGGTGCTGAAGGCTGGGATAACCCTGAAAGAACTAAAGAGTTATTGATGGTTGGAAAAACTATACTGGATCAACTGGCCGAGCTAGCAGATTTTGAAGCCGATTATACGCAGTACTACTAGAAACATAACAATGCCATACACGCGACAAGCGTGTGATGGCGAGCGTTAGGTATCCATGCATAATTTTAACTTAGTCGAAAATGCTAAAGATTCTCTTAGCCATGCAATAGAGCATCTAGGCCCCGTAACTAGAAATACTACTGGTGACTGGAAGCGGGTTATAGTGGATTTAGCTCATGTCGTCGAGCTGCTATTTAAAGAGAAACCGCGAAGAATTCATCCCGCTTTTGTCTTTAATGACATCGATAAATTTCCGTCAAATGATGCATTTACTGTTGGGGCGGAGAAAGCTTTTAAGAGACTACAAAAAGTTGGCGCTCTAAGCTTTTCTGAAGCTGATAAAAATGCAGTTAAAGCGGCAAGAGAGAAAAGAAATGAAATTGAGCATTTTGAATTTTCATTAGAAAATCACGAAGCCAAAGTTCTGGTTGGCCAAGTTTTATCATTCATATTAAGGTTTGCTGAAGAGCAGCTAGAGCTTGAGTGGAATGCATTGTGTTTCAAAGGTGGAAAATGGTGGGTTTTATATGAATATAAAGAATTTTACGAATCTATTAAAAGTACTGTTCAAGAAAAAATAGATAACAACGAAATTCCAATAATCGAGTGTTCGTCCTGTCACAATGATTCTTTTGACATAGATGAGGGAGAATGCTTAATTTGTGGTCATAAAGAAGAAGTATTAGATTGTAAGTGGTGCCAGGCCCCATATATTTACTCAGCGTGTGAGTATGATGAAGAGGCTGAACTTTGTCCAAGCTGCGAATATAAAGAGGGGCAAGCATCCACACATGAGAAATATTAAAATACCTAACAAACATGTCAACCGGACATTTTTTTGCTTCGGCCTTTTGTGCATCCCACTTCGCTTCATTCTTGCACAAAATTCCTACACAAAAAAATCCCGGTTACATGGGCGTTACCACTGTCTGCAAATGGCACTCAGCTGACGTTAGGTATTTACACATAGCTGCCCTCGGTATACGTCTGATTATAATTTTTATATATGTGGACTGTGTGTTCAATTAAAAGCCAATTCTGATCTTTTTACCAGGCCAAAAATCTCACGCTGTGCAACAATCTCACCTTTGATATGTATGATCACCTAGGTAATTTAACTTACTTTACTTGTTAGTTGTGACTTGTCTGGTACAATCAGTCAGTTAATCGTATGTAGCGATGTAATGTGAATTAATTCGAGTAGGAATTGAATGAGAATTTTTAAAGCGAAAAGCCCAGCAGGATTTGCTGAGGAATACATAGTAGAGTCAATCTGGAATGGTGATTTTCCTCCAGGTTCAATTCTGCCTGCTGAGCGTGAACTCTCAGAGTTAATTGGTGTTACTAGAACCACATTACGAGAAGTATTACAGCGATTAGCTAGGGACGGTTGGTTAACAATACAACATGGTAAACCTACTCGCGTTAATAACTTTTGGGAAACCTCAGGATTAAATATCCTTGAAACACTGGCACGTTTAGATGAAGATAAAATGCCAGAGCTAACCGATCAGTTACTCTCAGCACGTACTAATATCAGCGCAATTTATACCCGTGCAGCTATAAAACTTGCACCAGAGCGTGTTATCGAAATTTTATCACAAAGCGATGAATTAGAAGACAGCGCGCAAGCGTTTGCAGATTATGATTATAAAGTTCATCATGAATTAGCTGTTGCCGGTAACAATCGCATTTATGTGCTCATCCTTAATGGCTTTAAAGGTTTTTATTCTAAGATTGGCTGTCATTACTTTTCAGATCCTCGTACCCGTGAGCTTGCACGTCAATTCTATAAAGATTTAACTAAGCTTGCTGAGAATAAAGAGCACGATGGTGCGATATTCATGATGCGCAAGTATGGTCATCAAACCGGTGAAATATGGCAACATATTCGCGGTGATATGCCTAGTGACATTATGGATTAGTAAAAAAGCCTGCTTTAAGCAGGCTTTTTTATGAACAATAATTCGTGTATTTATCAAGCGTTCGCTATTTTAGAACGGTGCTATCTATAAATACGATTGTTAATTTATTTTTGATAGCCATAGAATAATGTTTAATTAAATATGGTTGCTATTGTAATTTTAAAATTAGTGCCCATATTAGTAATCAGTATTGCGTAAGCAATTGACAATAAACTCAAAATATTTGGAGAATAAAATGGGTGTATTAGTAGGCCGTCAGGCACCAGACTTTACCGCTGCAGCTGTTCTAGGTAACGGTGAGATTGTAGATAGCTATAACCTTCACGAAAAAATCAAAGGTAAAAAAGCAGTAATCTTTTTCTACCCACTAGATTTCACATTTGTATGTCCTTCTGAGCTTATTGCTTTTGATAAGCGTTATGCAGAATTCCAAAAACGTGGCGTAGAAGTAATTGGTGTTTCTATCGATTCACAATTCTCACACAACGCATGGCGTAACACGGCTGTAGCAGACGGCGGTATTGGTAAAGTTCAATACGCACTAGTTGCAGACGTTAAACACGAAATCTGTAAAGCATACGACGTTGAGCACCCAGAAGCGGGCGTTGCATTTCGTGGTTCTTTCCTAATCGATGAAGAAGGTAACGTACGTCACCAAGTAGTGAACGATTTACCACTGGGTCGTAACATCGACGAAATGATCCGTATGGTTGATGCACTAGCATTCCACAGCGAGCACGGTGAAGTATGTCCTGCTGGTTGGACTGAAGGTAAAAAAGGAATGGACGCAAGCCCTGAAGGCGTTGCTAAATTCTTATCTGAAAACGAAGGCGAGCTATAATTTAGCCCTTTAGTTTAAGAAAAAAAACCGCCAAAATGGCGGTTTTTTATTATTTTAAATTAAAACGAAAAGCTAACTTTAGTGTAAATGTAACGACCACGAGGGTTGTGTACACCCGATGCGTAACCATACAGATCTGAATCACCGTCACCAATTGCAAACGGTGGCTCTTCATCAAATAAGTTGTTCACACCTAGCGATACCTTTGCTGACTCAGTAATACGGTATGATGTTTGTAAATCTACCAGTACTTGTGAATCAACAGTACGCGATGTATTACTATCGAAGTCTAAGTTACCATCGAAGTCGATATCTGGCGTATCTTCAAACTCACCTACATAACTAATGTTCATGTTTGTGTTGAACTGACCAATTTCCCAGTTAGTTGAGAAAATCCAGCGATGCTCTGGGTAACCATATTCGCCGGTATAATCGCGGCCGTCCTTTTCAAATTTATCTTGGTAAGCCCATTCTAAATTGAATTTTAGTAAGCCTAAATCATCCAGTGAGTGATTGTAGTTTGCTGAAATATCAACGCCCGAAACTTCTTGTGATGACACGTTTTCAAAAGTACTGAAAATCTTTTGAATAGTCCCTAAACTGTCCGTACCTGAAGGAGGTAAGCGAACACATACGGTACTGTTTTGGTTATTACACTCTGAGTTGTAAATTGGACCAAACTCTTGCTCATCAATTTTATTGTCTTGGGTGATACTCCATACATCTACACTCAAACCAAAGTCAGTTGTAGGTGCCCAAATAAAGCCGACGTTCCAAGATTCAGACTCTTCAGCCTCTAAGTCAGGATTACCAGCAAATTCAATGTTGTAATCTAGTGCATCACAATCTTTACCTGTTGCGTCACAACGGTAATTATCTTTAAAGAACTGACTCTTTTCTGATGGCCCTAAACCTACTTGTGCCAGTGAAGGTGCTCTAAAGCCTTGCGCCCAAGAACCACGAACTGTGATTTCATCAGTAGGTGCCCAGCGTAAAGCGACTTTAGGGTTTGTGGTGGTACCAAAGTCACTGTAATCATCGTAACGACCTGCAAGTTGTAGTTCTAAGTTCTCAGCAAGTGGAATTGAAAACTCTACATAGGCAGCGTATTGGTCGCGCTCTGCGGCAGCTGAAACGGCTTCTGTCCCAAAGATTAATCCACGTTGAAATTGATCATCTGGCGTATCAGTTACGTCTTCTTCACGGTATTCAATACCGGCTGCCATCATGACAACATCATCACCAAAACTAAACGCTTCACCGCTAATATTAGCGTCAAATGAGGTCATATGAGACTCACCTTGGCGTACTAAGCTCGTAGTGATTCTATCGATTACTGCAGGATCGTTGTAAGTGCCACCAAATGGGTTGTAGTTACCAGCGTCAATTTCTTGTTGTAAGAAGTCGGTGCGTACCCAACCTTGTGAGCGATCGCCTGTTTGTAACGACTTACTACGACCTTTTTGTACCGCTGTTTCCCAGCTCCAATCGTTAAATTCGCCTCGTAAGCCTGCTACAAAACGCATCGTGTCAGATTCGATATCCCACTGACGCGCACCTGCATCGACAGTTCTAAAATAATTAATCCCTACATCTTGTCCAAATGGATTATTAGGGTGACTCCCTGGTACTGTTAAACCCGCATCTTTATCAAGTGGCGTTGGCGCACCCGCTGCAACTGAGCTGTTATGCTGTACAGCCATTTCTAAAAAGCCGGTGATACCATTGTCAAAGCGGTATTCAAATTGTGAAATTGCGCCCACACGTTCTGATGCGGGGGCAATATAGCCGAATGGACCATAATCAAAAACACAGCTGTTACTGCTACTTATTTGGTCAGTAGGACAGCTAGGATCTGGCGTTTGAACACCATTTACATCGAACGAGCCAGGGAAACCACGTGATGAACGAAAATCCATGCCACCATATGGAGACTGGTTAGCAGTACCTAAGCGGCCCATTTCATCTGATGATAAAGAAGTGTTTTTAAAGTAATCAATAATAACGGATGCACTACTTTTTGCACTTGTTGTACCCCAAACAATGCTAGCCGTGGTTTCTTCATAGTTAGGACCATCTGTGCCGCCGTAACCTAAATTAACTTCAATACCGTCGATGTCTTTTTTCAAGATAACGTTTACAACACCTGCTACAGCATCAGAGCCATAGATCGCTGATGCGCCATCTTTTAAAATATCAATACGTTCGATTGCTGAAACAGGAATACTGTTTATATCAACAAATGAGTTGGTGATCCCTTCAGCAAACGCGCTTATAGCAACACGACGACCATTAATAAGTACCAAGGTAGCATCAGCCCCTAAACCACGAAGACTGACGGCAGCTGAACCATTAGCGGTCGAGTCTTGGTTATTACCACGGGTTGAAAAGGTACCATTACCTGCAACAGGCATTCTTTCAAGCAGCTGTTGTAGGTTGTCATAACCCATGTTTTCGATGTCTTCTTTATTAATGGATTGTACTGGTGATGGGCCTTCTATATCGGAACGTTTGATACGAGAGCCTGTTACTTGAATACGTTCTACTTTTTCTGCAGTTTGCTGTGCAGCATAAGTTGTTGTACTAAAACCTGCTGACAATGCGATAGTAGCACCGATGATTAAGCTCGGTGTAAATGCAATTGATTGCTTCATCCTTAAGTCCTTGTTGATATGTTATAATTTACTTGTTTTTACAAGTCGAATTATTAATACCATGTAACTTAAGTGTTATCAATTAGCCGCAAAGATGATTTTGTTATCGGCACGAATATGTACTTATTTTCTTAATAAAGAAAAGCGATGGGATACTCGCTATCTGGTGCGGGAGTGGGGTCTTCTCATTATTTAAAAATAAATCACCGAGCGACTTTAATTTGTAATAATTTGTATTTTGCTAAAAATTTAATTAAAAAAACGCCTAACATGATGTTAGGCGTTTTTATTTAAACTTTATGTTTCATTAAACGTTCTTTTTCACGGGACCAATCTTTATTTTTGCCGTCTTCACGTTTGTCATGCATTTTCTTACCTTTAGCTAAATGGAATTCAAGCTTCACCCAGCATTTTTTCCAATACATAGCGGTGGCAACTAATGAATAACCATCACGCTCAGTTGCACCAACTAAGCGGTCAAGCTCACGCCTGCTTAGTAGTAATTTACGGTAACGGAGCGGGTCACAAATAACATGGGTCGATGCACTATTCAAAGGCTGAATGGTACTACCTAATAAAAATGCTTCACCGTTTTTAAGATGAATATAAGTTTCAGAGATATTTACTTTACCTGCTCGGATACTTTTTACTTCCCAGCCTTGGAGTTCAACACCTGCTTCAAACTTGTCGTGTAAAAAATACTCGTGTCGCGCTTTTTTATTTAGCGCGATGGTATTACTTGTCGATTTTGATGAATTTTTCTTAGCCATAGTGCCCTATAATATACGTTATACAAGATGTTTTACATCGATTTTTTTAAATTATACATGCAAAAGCGAAGGATTAATTTAAGCGCGATGAAAGTTTGGGGAAACGCACAAAGCTTGCTAAAATTCCTGCACACAGTTGGGAGTGAGTATGCCACAAATAGAAAAAAGCGCGCTAGTTATGTACAGCACTAAAGAGATGTTTGATCTAGTCAATGATGTAGAAGCCTATTCACAGTTTTTACCTAATTGTTCAGACTCAAAAATTATTAAGCAGCATGATAATAACATGACCGCTAGTTTAGAAATATCTAAAGCCGGCATAAAAAAATGGTTTACCACTGAAAATACGCTAATTGATGAGCAAACAGTGATGCTTCGCTTGGTTGATGGTCCTTTTAAAACCCTACAGGGTCGCTGGCACTTTCAGCAATTAGATACACATGCGTGTAAGGTTAATTTAAAGCTAGAATTTGAATTTTCAAGTAAGCTCATAGAGCTGGCGTTTGGTAAAATTTTTAATGATGTGGCAAAAAACATGGTGAGTGCGTTTACTCAACGTGCAAAAACCGTGTATGGAGAACGTGCATGATCAATATTGAAGTTGTGTTCGCTTTACCTACTAAGGCAACCACGTTAAATATAGAAGTGCTGCAAGGCACAACGGCTGAGCAAGCAGTAATACAGTCAGGGATCATCAAAAAGTGCCCTGAGATTGATGCAACCGATTTAACTTTAGGCGTATGGAACAGAACGGTGAAGCTAAATCATGAGCTTAAAGATGGCGACAGAATTGAAATTTACCGCCCATTAATTGCCGACCCTAAAGATGCTCGCAGAAAACGCGCCGAAAAAGCCAAAGAAGAGGGCCGCGCTAATAAAGTCACTGGTGGCCGGCCGTTAGAACGTTAGATACAAAAAAGGTGAGCTAATATGCTCACCTTTTTTAATTAAACCTTAAGAGCTTTCTTATTGCTCTAAAGGCGTTGTAAAGTTTTCTGGCTGCTCATAGTCGCCCGATACAGTAACTAGCTTTTCATTTTCAAAGTTTAGTACTAATGATTTAAACTGTTCATTAGCACGTCCTTTATTGAAGCTGTATACATAACGCCAAGTATTTTTATCGAAGGCGTCCTCGGCAATGGGTCTGCCTAATACGTAAATTACTTGTTCGCGAGTCATATTAACGCGAAGCTTATCAACGTCTGATTGTTCTAAAAAGTTACCTTGAGGGATGTTGATTCTGTATACCCAGCTAGAACAACCTGCGGCTGAACTAAGCGTTAAAGCGACGATAAGCCAAAGAGAAAAAGTTTTTAACGACTGCATTGTTAGTTGTGATCCTTATTTTTTATAATCTGCATGATACCGATTAGTCACTCAAGGTAAAACCCTTTTGAGTAATTGTTTTTGTTTAGCGCGTTAAGGCGAGGTTTTGACCATTAATAATCAAAAAAGTTTAAACAATGAGTTATGCAAAATTAAAAATAAACCGGCAACTTGGTCACTTTATATTGTGCAAACACGGTTTGGTCATTGGTATACCGGTATTACTGTTGATGTTGCTCGACGTATCGCTACTCATCAAGCAGGTAAAGGAGCAAAAAACCTCAAAGGTAAAGGGCCGCTTATGCTGATTCATCAACAACAAGTAGGTACTAAAAGCGAAGCAAGCAAATTAGAATATGCGATTAAAAAACTTCCACGAGCAAAAAAAGAGGCTTATGTTGCTGCTTTTAAAGAGGGAGTTAATACCGCGGAGTTTGTCAAAAGCTGATTAATAAATTCCACAATTAGCAATACGGCTTCTTGATAGAGGGGAGCGTTAATATTTTCGAGCGTATCTTTGGCACTATGGTGGTAGTTATCTGCCCCCATAGAAAAGTACACATACGGAATTTTTTGTTTAGCGAATGAATAATGGTCGCTGGCTCTGCGCCAATCTATTTGTTTCGTGTTGGTGAGTCGGCTCATTTTTCGTGATGAATAAACAGGCTTTAATTTGATCTTGTCCCCGTTAATCTGAGTAAATAACGGATTAAGCTGGGCTTTTAAAGATCGACTTGTTAGCGCGTATAAACGCTTATGTGACTTTTTAATTGCCAACATATCTAAGTTAATATTTAAAACAATCGGGAGCTGGCGTATTGTTTTAGCAAAGTGCTCACTGCCGTGTAAACCATTTTCTTCAGCGTCTGTTGCAACAAACATAAAACGATATGAAGAAGAATCCGTTAGCGCATTCGATAAATAAAGTAATGCAGCAACACCCGAGGCATTATCGTTAGCACCTGGGTGTAATTTTCCTGCTTTTAGACCTAGATGATCATAATGCGCAGTAATAACAATTACAGGTAAATCTTTTACAGTATTAGTGGCAATAATATTAACGCCTTGTGCGCTAGAGAACAGCCCTGAGGAATAAGTAAAAGGTTGTTCACTTACTGTAAGTTGATGCTCTTTGAAGCGTGTTTTTAAATACTCCCTTGTGAGCAAGGCTGCCTGGCTATTCGTTTTTCTACCAGCTAACTCCGAGCTGGTTAATATAGTTAAATCAGCTAATAATTGCGGCTCAATCTGTTTACAAAGGCCGCTCCAACTTATAAAAACTATGATACAGGTTAAGCTAAATAATTTAATGATGATTCGCCTTAGCGGTGAGTGACTTTAATGCGATAAGCTTATTGTCATAGCGCTGTTTTTCATGATCAAAGTCTGCTTTTTTTCTAGCTTTACGCAAATGAAACTCCGCTCTAGTTATATTATTTAATTCAAAATAACTGCGCGCTAGCCCAAAGTGGCTTTCATGAAGTGTCGGTGACATAGCGTTTGCTTTTTTATAATGGCTAATTGCATTTGCGTAATCACCATTTACATAGTCACTGTTACCAAGCGATATATGATAGTAAGGGTTTTCTTGGCGCTTTTTGTCAAGCTTTGCCAATAGCTTTTCGCCTTCGGCTACTCTATCTGTAAGTTTATATAATAATGCTAAATTACCTTGCGCAGTATTATCATTGGCGTTTAAGGCAATAGCATAGCTGTACATTTGCTCCGCTTGCTTTAAATCATCTAATTGTTTAAAGAGTACCCCTAAATTGCCCCAGCTAGCACTAAATGAAGCATCGGTATTAATTGCGGCTTTGAAATAGCTATACGCTAAATCATAGTGTTTAATTACCAGTGCCTCACCGCCTTTATTATTATAAAACATGGCGGTCACTCGTTTTTTTGACAGCGATGAGGTTGCAAAACGGGCTTGTCGGCTATTGGGGTCAAAATCAATAATTAAGCGCTTATTACGCTGATAAACAAGTGAGCTGTCTTTGAGCTTAGTTTTATTGTCTATGGCAAGGTTGATGTGCCCAGTGAGTAAATTAAATCCTTGATTTAACGCCCAGTACTCAGGAACATGTACTTTTTGAAAGCGAGCTTTAAGGCCTAAATGTTCGGCTAAGCTATACGCTAAAATAGAGAGGGAAAGACAATTAGCATTTAAATTTTGATAGCTTTGAGACGCCGTTTGTGTGCTAGTAGATTGGTAAGATAGTGAGTTATCACCATTTGTGAGTAAAAAACTAAGTAGACTATAGGCAATTTTATCAGCCGATTTATTTTTTTGTACATAAGCACTTAATTGCTGTTTGAGACTCTGGTCGAGTTGAAATATTTGCTGCTCAGACTCGATAGGCTGCTGTTGAAGTTGCATTGGGGGAGTAATAATAGGGATTGGCACGCTTAAATTGGCGTTATTTGTAGCGCTACACGCACTTAAACTCAGCAAGCAGACAGCCAGTAAATAATGTTTACCTTGAACAGCACTCATACACACCTCTGTACAAAAAACACACTTAAGTATAGTGGTTATTTTGTACAGAGGTTATTTAAAACGTAACAAACTATTTAACGCTGCTGATTAAACGTGGCAACTAGCGCATCGAGTGTTTGTGCGCTGGTGGCTAAGTCACGAATTGCTTGTTCGGTATTTATTTGTTCACTCATTGATTTATCACTGATCTCACTAATTTGCTCAATACTTCCACCCACATCGTTCACTACACTGCTTTGTTGTTCGGTGGCTGTGGCAATTAGAGTTGCCATATCGTTAATTTCATTCGCTGTTTCAGTAATAGTATTAAGTAACTCAACCGAGTTTTGCATTGCGCTAACGCTTTGTTGGGCTTTATTTTTTGATTGGCTAATATCATTTACAACATCGTCTGAAATTTGAGTGAGCTCTTCAATCATTGATTGAATTTCAGTGGTTGACTGTGATGTACGATTTGCCAGTGCTCTAACTTCGTCAGCAACGACTGCAAAACCTCGACCATGTTCACCTGCACGTGCAGATTCAATGGCTGCATTGAGAGCCAGTAAGTTGGTTTGCTCTGAAATCCCTCTAATTGAATCTACAATACTGGCAATGTCTATGGTTTTTTTAGAAAGCAGTGCAACTTGCTCGGTAATACCATCGATGTCGCTGGCAAGGGCTGAGATTGTCGTTTGGCTTTGTAATACTTGTTGATGGCTTTGTTTGGTGTTATCGCGACTATCGTTGGTTAACTTAGCTGCATTCGCTGCGCTTTGTGCTATTTCTTGCACTGTAGCGCCCATTTCATTTATCGCTGCAGCAACTGAAATAGTTTGCTCTTTTTGTTTATCTAGCGCTAAGGAGTTTTGTTTTGCTTGCGCAAAGACATGATCAGAACTTTGACGAATACCATGGCTTTCATCAGCGACTTGCACAATGGCGGTTTCTATTTTCTCAATAAACTGGTTGAACCCTGACGTTAAATTATTGAGTTCAGGTTGAGGTGATGCTGGTAGACGATACGCTAAATTAGCATCACCGCGGCCTAAACGAGAAAACAACTCCGCCATTTTTGATAACGGTGAGGCTAAAGAGCGAGCTAACAAGTAACTGATCACGCTTGCGATAAGTGCTGTAATGATAGTGAATGTGAATATTTGCCACTCGAGGGTGTTTACACTTGCGAATACCTCGCTTTTTGGTACTTGAGCCAACACAAATAAGTCGGTGTTTTTAATTGGTGTGGCAGCAATCAGTGTGGCTTGTCCGTTAATATTTACTTCTTCTAAAGTAAAACCATTTTCATCAAGTAATTTGTTATGAATATTAGCACTGTAAATACTATCTATATTAACCTTAGCGACTTTAGTTGCATCTTTGTGTAGCTGAATTAAGCCACTTTTATCGGCAATAAATACAAATCCTGACTGCTCAATTTTAAATTGCTGTAGTAGCTTTTGCATATCAGTAATGCTTTTTGCTAAGCCCGCCAAGCCGAATCCATTAGGCTGTTGGTGATTAACAAACATTTTTACATCGTTTGCCGACTCTTGATAAATACTGATTGAATAAGGTTGTTTTGATTGGGTAAAAGCAAAAAACCAACCATCTGCAGCATCATTTTTCAACACCCGTAAAAAGCCATCTTGATTCCAATATTGCGCGGTATTTTTATTTGCCCACGAAGCAGTTGCAAGATCATATTGCTCAACTAAACGATTAAGTTCTTTGAGTAATAACGCATCGTTGGTGCTGCCAGAGTTTGCCCAATCTAAAATAAAGGTATTGGCAGAAAGCTGCTGTGCTGCGCCTAAAAGTTCATTGATCTCCCCACCAATATGATTACTGATTGTTTGCAGCTTGCTTGGCAGTTCTGATTCGATCATGCGTTGCTCAATAATATTCTTTGAGTTATGTAAAGACGTCAAACCAATTAATACAGCAACACAAATAGCAATGATGCTTCCAAGTGCTGTAATTTTTTGAGTAATAGAGAGATTTTGTATCGTCATGGTAGTGCTTATATATTTACAACTGAGGCAATGAGGCGATTATTCTAGCACATTATTTATTTTCGGCTATTGATGATTAATTTACATTAAAAAAGCCCACAGCAA
This sequence comes from Pseudoalteromonas sp. S1612, assembly GCF_005887175.1. Taxonomy (GTDB): domain Bacteria; phylum Pseudomonadota; class Gammaproteobacteria; order Enterobacterales; family Alteromonadaceae; genus Pseudoalteromonas; species Pseudoalteromonas undina. Next base: position 107,597 of record NZ_PNDH01000021.1, read on the forward strand.
AATGCAAGTGGGCTTGGTTTCTAACAAGTGAAAGTTCTAGGGTTATAGGGTTAAACTATTTTTTTCATTGCCGACATATAGCCACGTAATTTAGCACCAACTTTCTCAACAGGATGTTCACGCAGTGCGGTATTTATTTGAATCAAGGTTTGATTATCTACTTGATTACTTTGCTCATTTAAGCCTTTGCCAATAACATCAGTATCAATATCTTGCATAAATTCTTGTAGTAGCGGTAAACATGCATGGTTGTATAAGTAGCAACCATACTCTGCAGTATCTGAAATAGTACGATTCATTTCAAACAGCTTTTTACGTGCAATGGTGTTAGCAATTAACGGCGTTTCATGCAATGACTCATAATAGGCAGATTCTGCAATAATACCGGCTGCAGTCATGGTTTCAAACGCCAGCTCTACGCCTGCTTTAACCATGGCTACCATTAAAATGCCGTTATCAAAAAACTCTTGCTCAGTAATTTCTACATCACCCGCTGGGGTTTTCTCAAAATGAGTTTCCGCGGTTTCAGCACGCCATTTTAGTAGGTTAGCGTCATCATTTGCCCAGTCTTCCATCATGACTCGTGAAAATGTGCCATCGATAATGTCATCTTGATGTTTGTTATACAGTGGGCGCATGATTACTTTTAATTGCTCGCTTAATTCAAACGCTTTTACTTTGGCTGGGTTTGATAGGCGGTCAAGCATATTAGTAACACCGCCATACTTAAGTGCTTCTGTGATCACTTCCCAGCCATATTGAATTAGCTTTGAGGCATAACCGGCATCAAGGCCTTTATCAATCATTTTATCAAAACATAAAATAGAGCCCGTTTGTAGCATGCCACATAAAATGGTTTGCTCACCCATTAAGTCAGACTTAACCTCGGCGATAAACGATGATTTAAGTACTCCCGCTCGATGACCACCCGTACCTGCGGCATAGGCTTTTGCTTGTGCCAAACCATGACCCTGAGGATCATTCTCTGGGTGAACTGCAATGAGTGTTGGTACACCAAAGCCGCGCTTATACTCTTCACGTACTTCTGAACCAGGGCATTTTGGTGCAACCATAATAACGGTAATGTCTTCACGAACTTGCATGCCCTCTTCAACAATATTAAAGCCATGTGAATAGGCAAGGGTTGAGCCATGTTTCATTAATGGCATGATGGCATTAACAACCGCAGTATGTTGTTTATCAGGCGTTAAGTTAAGTACTACATCGGCTGTTGGGATTAATTCTTCATATGTACCCACTTTAAAACCATTTTCCGATGCATTTAAGAATGACTGACGACGCTCAGCAATTGCTGAATCACGTAGTGTATAGGCTACATCTAAACCAGAATCACGTAAATTTAAACCTTGATTTAAGCCCTGTGCGCCACAGCCTACAATTACCAATTTTTTACCTTTAAGTGCAGCAACACCGTCGTTAAATTCGTCTGCGCCCATAAATTCACATTGTGCCAATTGCGCTAATTGTTCGCGTAAAGGTAAGCTATTAAAATAATTTGCCATGATAAGTTTCCCATTAATTCAGTTTGTTAGGTGCAATGCTTTTGCTTTGCTTGGAATAACCATATGAAAATTCTCTTCTTGCGTAAAATGATATATTTGAATTAAAGTGTTTCATAATATGAAATACCGGTGTTGTTATGGATCATAAGCATTTAAATTACTTTTTGGCGTTGGCAAAAACGCTTCATTTCTCTCGTGCCAGTGAGTTATGCCACATAAGTGCGCCTACTTTAAGTCGTAATATTAAGCAGTTAGAAGATGAAGTAGGGGTGATGTTGTTCCAGCGAGATAATCGCAGTGTCAAGCTTACTCGCGAAGGCGTTGCATTTAAGGAGTATGCTAGTGCAACGCTTAGTAATTGGCAGCGTTTTAAGGCCAATTTAAACGAACCGCAACAACATATTTATGGCAATGTGAGTCTTTATTGCTCCGTTACCGCATCTTATAGTTTTTTGCATCATATTTTGGAGCAGCTCAGGGCTCAGCATCAGCATATTGAAATCACCTTAAATACGGGCGACCCTGCTCTGGCAATAAATCGTGTATTAGACGGTCACGAATCCATGGCTATTGCAGCTAGGCCCAGTAAATTACCTGCACAAATTGCATTTGTAGATATTGGTTACTCGCCACTGGTATTAATTGCGCCCACTATTCAATGTCCGATCACAGAAAAACTAATCAATAACAGCGAGACTATTGATTGGTCTGAGCTTGAATTTATTGTTGCTGAACAAGGGTTTTCACGACAAAGGTTAGAGCAGTGGTGGCGAAAAAATAACGTTCAAGGAAAAATCTATGCACAAGTCGCTGGGCATGAGGCTATGGTATCTATGGTGAGTTTGGGCTTAGGCGTGGCCATGATCCCAAAAATTGTTCTCGATAATAGCCCTTTAAACGATAAAGTTCAGATTTTGGATAGCAAAGATGAGCCCCCACAAGGTTTTAAAATTGGCCTAGCGGTATTACATAAAGAATTAAATGATCCTGCTATTAGTGCACTGTGGAATATTGCACAAAATATGGGAGAAAACATAATATAGGCTTGTTGGATGATAAAAAAGTGTTAATATAAGCCACTAATATTTATGTGTTTATTAACATCTTTGTTGTGATGTCTGAGAGTTTCAATTATGGATAATACTGCTTCACTTGCTCATTCTGCCCAGTGTTTAAAAAAAGCCATTCCACTTATGGTGAAGTACAAAATGCCAGTAACGCCAATAAACTATGCGATTTGGTACTGTTATGTACAGGGCGATAACCCGCAACTAAATACAGAGCTTGATAAAGTTATCGGTCAGCACAATACTTGCTCAGCTCAAAATGCACAGGAAATATTTGATAAATACATAAACGACGAAGAATTAGCGTTTTTTCAACAAATGTCTGAAAAATTTCATGGTACGGTAGAGCAAGTACAGTTTGACTTGAGTGACTCTATTCAGTATTCAAAAAGCTTTACTACTTCGTTAGTTGACTCACAAAATGAGTTAAAAACACTCTCTAGCATTAACTCATTTAATGAAATTCTATCTTGTGTTGAACGTCTAACAGATGAATCAATCGCAATGCAAGATTATGCTCGTGGTTTCCAAACTAAATTAGCGCAAGCATATAATGAGATTAAAGATTTAAGAGAAGCCCTCACTATGACTCAAGAAGCGGTTGATAAAGATTCGCTAACGGGATTATATAATCGCGGCAAGTTTGATACAGACATAGTCGAGTTTTGCCTTCATGCATCTTCACAAGATGAGCAATCTAAGTTAGCCGTGTTAATAATGTTCGATATTGATCACTTCAAGCGTTTTAATGACGATTTTGGTCATCAAAAAGGCGATGAGGTACTCAAACTTGTTGCTCAAAAAGTGCAGAATAGCGTGCAAGAACAATACAATGCGTATCGTTTCGGTGGTGAAGAATTTTGTATCACGGGTTACTTTGATAGCATTAATGATGCGATGACATTCTGTAATAAGTTACGCTTGAGTATTGCTAAATTAACTATCCGTAAAAAAGAAGATAGCGATAATAAACGTAATATCTCTGCAAGTTTTGGCATAGCTCTAATGCAGCCTTTTAGTAAGAGCTGTTTATTAGTAGAAAAAGCTGATAGAGCACTTTATTTAGCTAAAACTCATGGTCGAAATCGAGTTGAAATAGCCGCCAATTTGTAAACGTGTTCCGTTTGTATCAAATTTGTTAATGATTGTAACCCTCTAGAGCTTGTACTCATACTACTTGCTACTATAGGGTCAAAGCGACTTTATAAACTAGTGAATAACTCCATGATGTTACATCTGAGAATAAAAATATGCATTTTATTGGCGTTATTTAGCGCTAATGCAATTGCTCAGACGCAGCAACATATCTCTACTGATGAACTTAAAATGAGTGTCAGCTTAGGGGCTGGGGTGATCAGTAATCCTTTACATGGTGCAGACAACATTCCTTTGGTGGTGGTTCCACAAGTGGCTTATTATGGCCAAAATTGGTTTTTTGATAACGGTCGTTTAGGCTATTCTTTTATACAAAGTGATACGCATAACATTAGCTTTGTGTCAGAAATTAACCCAGAATCACGATTTTTTATTGACTGGCACCCGCAAAATATATTCCCGCTCACAGCAACGGCTAATAACGAAATATTAGAATCGCAACACATTGAATCTCCTCGCCAGATTAATATCAATAATATTCAAAAAAGACGAGTGGTGCTGGATGCCGGCGTCAGTTATGTTTTTGTAAAACAACAACAGGTATTTTCTGCGCAATTATTGCATGACGTAAACAGTGTTTATAATAGCTTTAGGGGCTCGCTACAATGGCAATACCATTTTGATCTTAAGGTGTTAGAACTTAAATCGACCTTAGGCGTAAACTACAAATCAGCACAACTAAATAACTACTTTTATGGCTTAAACAGCACAGAATCTTCATATGGTGAAATAGAAGTTGGTAGTAGCTGGCAACCTTATGCTAAAATCGATGTCCGTTGGCCGGTAGGTAAAGCCAACGCACTTCGTTTTCATTTAGCATATTATGACTATTCAGCAATGGATAGCAGTCCGCTCTTTGAACATGACTATTCAATGACCGCCTTTATAGGATTCGAACATACATTTTAATATGAAGTGTTTTATGTTGGTTGTGTTTGCAGCTTCATTTTTTAGCAACCTAAGTGTTGCAAAAGCCTCTTCACTTAACGTATCACCCAAAGTCTGTGTGGTTTCCGAACAACAAGAATTTTGTGATCTTGAGTTAAAATTTAAGTGGCAACTGTCTGAGCCAAGTGATGTGTGTTTATACCAGCAAGATACCCAATTGCAATGTTGGCAAGGGGTAAAAAAAGGGCAATTTAGTTATAAAGCGCGTGTTCAGGTGGAGACCATATACTCCCTGATTAATCCCCTTACAGGTGTGTCATTAGCGAGTGTGCAAGTAGAAGTGCAAACTGCATACGCTAAGAAAAAACATCGGCTACGCTCACCTTGGAGCTTTTTTTAATTTAGGAGCAGTAAATGCCAAAGATATTACTTGTTGAAGATGACTTAGGGTTGCAACAATTAACCAAAGACTATCTTGAGCATAATGGCTTAGAAGTTGACGTATTAGAACGCGGTGACGAAGTGTTTCCTTATCTGAGTGAAAACCATGTTGATTTAATCATTCTAGATGTGATGCTGCCAGGAAAAGATGGCTTTAGTGTGTGCCGTCAAGTGCGCGACAAATACACCTTACCTATTTTAATGCTTACTGCAAAGGGCGAAGATTTTGACCAAGTTATCGGCTTAGAACTCGGTGCTGACGATTACGTTATCAAACCTGCAGAGCCGCGCGTACTATTGGCGCGGATTAGTGCATTATTACGCCGTGGACAGCCTAGCGTAAAAGCCATAGAAGAGCTTAAGTTTGGTGACTTATCAATAGATAAAACTAGCCGTATTGTAAAGCTAAGTGGTGTTGAAATCGTATTAACCTCACATGAGTTTGAATTGTTGTGGTTATTAGCTTCAAATGCAGGAGAAGTGCTCAGCCGAGAACATGTGCACCAACATATGATTGGACGTGAGTACGATGGACTAGATCGAACCGTTGATGTACGTGTGTCTCGAATTCGTAAGAAGCTTGGTGATAATAGTGATAAACCATACCGTATTAAGACAGTGTGGGGACAAGGCTATTTATTTGTATCAGATGCGTGGGACATGTAATTAATGCAAGGTATTAGGCTAGGTTAATGGGAAAGCTATTTATTAGCCTTTACGTGTATATTATTGCTTCTTTGTTTATTGCCAGTGGTGTTATAGAGCAGCTTTGGCCGTATGATGAATCTGAGCAACATGTTTTGTTAGATAATGAATTTGGGCAGTCGTTGTGGCTGCTTTCTCAAACGCCAGATGGTCTTGAGCAGCTAAAGCATAATTTTGATAGCCAAGTTATCGCCCAACAAGATTTGGTTCTCCCTCCTGAACAGCAAACACAATTGGCTCAAAATAATTACCTTTACTTGTACGATAAGCAGCAACGTATTGTTTGGTATGTCACTTTAAATAACTCTCAGTTATTACAAGTAGGTCCTGTAGGTGTTAAAGCTAAAAACACTGGGACCGTGATACCTTATTTATTAGTTTTATTTATTATTAGCTTACCGATAGGGTTATGGAGCTTATTGTTATGGCGAGATTTTGCCAAGCTCAGTCAAGCCTGTGAAGCGGTCGGTGGGGCGCAAGACTTTCAATTAAGCGACAGCTCTAAATCATTCTTTTTACCCATCACTGATACATTAAAAGTAATGCAGCAACGGATTGAGTTTTTACTGAGTGCTCAACAAGAACTGACCTCATCAGTGTCACATGAGTTCAGAACACCATTAGCCCGTTTGAAGTTTGCAATCGCAATGTTAGAGAATAAAGTTCAAGATGGCAAAGCACAGCACTATTTGTCTGATATGCAAATGGATATTCATGAGCTGGAATCCTTGGTATCAGAAATGTTGGAATACGCTCGTTTAGATACACAGCAACCAAGCTTGCAATTGGTTCCCTGTGATATCGTCGCATTAATTAAAGCTAATATCGAAAAAGTAACTTTTGATACACCTATTAAATTAACCACAACGTTACCGAGTCAATTTATAAACGTATGTGATAGTCATTTCATGTCGCGAGTGCTACAAAATTTAATTAGTAATGCACTGAAACATGCTACGCAAACTGTGCATATTAGTTTAACTGCCAACGCCGAAAAGTTATTTCTGGTGATTGAAGATGATGGCCCAGGTATTGCGGATGCTGAACGTGAGAAAGTGTTTAAACCTTTCACCCGTTTAGATAAAAGCCGTGATAAAAAAACCGGTGGGTTTGGATTAGGGCTAGCAATTGTAAATAAAATTATTAGCTGGCATAAAGGGCAGTGTAAGATTGAAGACTCACCATTGGGTGGGGTTAAGTTTATTATCACCCTCGACAACTAAATCCCAAACAATAAAAAAGCGCCATAAAGGCGCTTTTTTGCGGTTTAAAACCAAAAAATCAACAAGTAGCAAATAGATAGACAGACCCTTTATAGAAAAGTTCTATTTTATTTACTATTTTTTTCTAGTAATGGCATCAGCATTTGCTCTAAGCCATTAAGCTTCACTTCGTACATCATTGCGAGCTGAGAGCCAAGCTTGCTATCAGGAAAGCCTTGTTGTTTAAACCACACTAAATATGGCTCAGGCAGCAAAAGTAAAGGGCGTCCCGCATACTTGCCAAATGGCATAATGGTGTTAATCGCTACTTTTAGTTGTTGAGGATCCATTACTGACATCTTTTATAAATAATGGGGATAAGTGTAAGGGATTTTAAGGAAATAAAATAGGCTGTAACGGGCAAGTAACAGCCTATTGATAGAGGGAGTAGGCCCTCTAATTTGAGAATCTTATTGGTCACTTAAAAGCAAGGCGTCCGTTATTTGTCTTTTATAAAACACAAACTTAGGTATTAGCTTTATTCAACCAACACAGACATTTTACCTGATTTTTTCACCAATAAAATACTCAGATGTAAAGGAATGTAAATGCAATCTATTTGCATCTAAGCCCGATTACGGAAACAAGGTTTGCTTTACATGCTCTGCAAAACCGCTACCAGCCTCTAAATAAAAGTTATAAGTAGAATCTATTCCCATATCTTCTAATTCCTTTTGCTGATCGGGGTAGTTAGCAATCGCAGTTACTTGCCCTTTATAGCCTGATGCTTGTAATTGCTCTAAAGCAAAAATATTTTGCATATGCTTAGGCATAGTTAACATAACCATTTCCACATGAGAGTGATTAACGCGCTGCCAAAAATCAGGGTCGGTGGCATCGGCAATTAATACTCTGCGTCCACGTTTAATATGTTTATCGACCACCTCAGGTTTAATATCAATACCTGCAACTACATCAGGGTGAGTTGCGTTTATTGTTTCATAGGCACCAGTGCCAATTCTACCCATACCAAAGATCACTATTTTCGTATCATTTAAGTTTACAGGAAGCTCTTCTGCTAAGCGGGTCTTGCTTTCAAACTTCAATAAGAGGCGTTCAATTTTAACGTACAGCTCGTTAGAGCGTTTATTTAAAGGGGAGGCAATCACAAATGTAATTGATACGGCAATCGCGATAACCGCGAGCCATTCAGAGGTAACCATGCCGCTAGATGCAGCAACGGCACAAACAATTAAGCCAAACTCACTAAAGTTAGCCAAACTAAATGCGGTGAGCAAAGAGGTACGAGCTCGCAGTTTAAATAAGTTAGTTAGTATGTAGTAAAGCAGCGTTTTAATAGGGATAATTAATACTAAAATTAAAGCAACGACTAAAGAGTGGGCAGTAAGCTCTGCACTTAAACCAATACTTAAGAAAAAGCCAACCAGTAGTATGTCTTTTAGGCTAAGCAGTGATTTAGACAGCTCACCAGCTTTTTTGTGAGGAGCGAACATCATGCCAATGATCAATGCGCCTAAATCGCCTTTTAATCCTGCGAATTCAAAGGCATTGTACCCAGCTACTAATGCAAAGAAAAAGCCAAATAACGGCAGTAACTCACCGTGTTTAGAGCGGTTTAAAACCCAGTACATAATAGGGCGAAACAAAGGTAGCGCAACAATTAATCCTAAGGCCCAAATGTTCGGTACTTTACCTGTACTGACCGCTAAGAATATGACTGCAAATATATCTTGCATAACCAAAATACCAATGGCTATTTTACCGTGCAAACTTGCCATTTCCCCGCGTTCTTCAAGCACTTTTACAGCAAACACCGTACTGGAAAAGCTCAGAGCAAAGCCAACTAACAACGCACTTTGCCAGCTTAAATCAACAAATAATGGTAGCGCGAATACACCAAGCAGCAACATGAAGCCACTAAACAATGCGCTACTTAAAATAATATGTATGGTGGCAGGAGCCCACACTTGTGGTTTTATAAGGTTAGCAATTTTTAGTTTGAGGCCAATACTAAAAAGTAGCAGTGTGACCCCTAAAGAGGCAATCGTTTCGAGTAGCTCCGTGCTTTTGTAACCCGCTAAATTAAGAATAAATCCGGCCATAAGAAAGCCGATAAGCGGCGGTAACTTTAGCTGATATATACCAAAACCGCAGACGAAGGCGGTAGCAAAATAAATTAGTTCCATAGTTATTAGTATCACTGCACTTGGCATTGTAGTGTAGCGAAAAACAATGCTTATTGACAATTTATCTACTTATTTCCTACTGCTAATTGGCTGATAGTGAGTATTTAACACCTGATTGCTAAAACACCTTTATGTATGCATAAAAGCGGCTGTAAAGTACAAAAAACACACATAAATGGCTAGTTTTATGGTAAACAGCATGTAAATAGCAGTTTTTCGCTGACAAGCGCTTTTAAATGTGGTTAAGATGCCATAACGAAGGAGTTTAAGTGTAAGCAAACAAGTGTATTGCTTAGCTTAAGGAGAAAATATGTTTAAAAAGATTTTAGCATCGGTAGGCATTGGTGCCGCCAAGGTGGATACTATTTTAGAAACCGAGCATCTTCAGCCTGGCCAACTATTCAATGCACAAATTGTTATTAGTGCAGGTGATGTAAGTCAAGAAATTGCGGGTTTAGATTTAATGTTAGTTACTCGGGTTAAAGTAGCCAGTGAAGACGGTGATTACTTTACTAATCATGTTATTGATCAATGGCGCATAACTGACATTGGTACTGTTGAGCCTGGTGAAGTTAAAACTATCCCGTTTGAAGCCCGTTTGCATTCAGAAACACCAATTACTGAAATTAATGCCGGTTATAACCAGTCTTATGTGTGGTTAGAAACAGGGCTTGATATTGACCTTGCGCTTGATCCAACAGATAAAGACCATTTGCACATCTATCCGAATGAAGCAGTTAAAACCTGTATGCAAGCAATGGAGAAGCTAGGATTTAGTTTAGTCAAAGCAGATGTAGAGCAAGGCCATTTACGTGCATCTACTTTTCAATCTGTGTCTGGGTGTTATCAAGAGCTTGAATATCAACCAAATAGTCGCAGCTTATTTGGCATAAAGGAAATTGAACTGTCGTTTATTCCTGAAGCGCATAAAACGCATGTACTGATTGAGTTAGACAGAGCATTTAGAAGTGACGGCTATGTCGATTTAACTATCGAGCATGATCATGTTAACTTATCTCAGTTGTGTGATCAGTTAGAGCGATTATTTGCTTAATAAGATTATGGGGCCTTTTAGTAAGGCCCTGTAATAATAAAAGGTGTTTAAATGGCGTTTAAATGTGAGCCATTCTCTGCGCTCGACTCCCAGACCCTGTTTGCAATAATGCGTGAACGTGTTGACGTATTTGTTGTAGAACAAGCGTGTCCTTACCCCGAACTTGATGATGTGGATATTGCAGATGCTACTCGCCACTTGTATTCACTCAATAGGCAAACAGTAAATGCCTATGCTCGTTGTTATGAAAAAGATGCACATTATAGTGCGATAGGGCGCGTTTTAGTTGCTCAATCACAGCGCAGCTCTGGTTTAGGCAAAGAATTAGTTAGCCAGGCTATTGCCTGTTGTAGAACTCATTGGCCTACTCGTGATATTTATATAGGCGCACAAACCTACCTACTAAATTTTTATCGCTCATTTGGTTTTGAGTGTGTTGGGGAGGAGTACTTAGAAGATGGCATACCCCATCAAGATATGATTTTAAAGCAGTAGATAATTCTTAATAAATAAAGGCCCACATTAGTGGGCTTTTTTTGTTTTATTAGCTAAGTAAAGAATGTAAAAATACTAAGCTAATGGCGATAGGGCATACAAACTTAGTATACCAAGGCCATATTTTCCAAAATAAGGTGTTATGTACTTCAGGGTTACCTTGCTGGATTGCTTTGAGCAGTGATGACCTATACCAGATCCACCCTACAAAAATACAACACATAAGTCCTAATAAAGGTTGCGCGACTTTAGTTGTTAAGGTGATCACTAAACCAAATAACGTGCCTAAGTTGCACACTATGGTAATACTAACTATGGCAATTAAAGCACCTATTAACCATGTTGCTTGCACACGCTTCATTGCAAAGCGCTCTACAGTGTACGATACCGGCGCTTCAAGCATTGAAATTGACGAGGTTAGAGCGGCAATACTCATTAATGCAAAAAAAGCAAAGCCAACAAATAAACCCACACCACCCATGCCATCAAATAAGGCGGGTAAAACCTGAAATACTAAGGTGTCTTCTGAAAGTAGTTTACCTGTTGTTGACGAGAATATTTCAACACCTTGGGCTTGTGCAACATACATCGCGGGGATAATCAGTAAGCCTGCTACAAATGCGATGAATACATCAATAAGCGTAACATAAGCCCCCAAAGAGACGAGGTTTTCTTTTTTACTGATATATGAGCCATAGATAATCATTACACTGGTGCCCAGTGACAATGAAAAGAAGGCCTGTCCTAGTGCACTGACTAATAAGGTGGGATCAAAAATAGAAGAAAAGTCAGGGACTAGGTAAGCTTTTAATCCCTCAACAGCGCCTTCTTGAGTCATTACATAGGCAATTAAGGCAAACAAAATACCGAGCAAAGCAGGCATTAAACGTTTTGACCATTTTTCAATACCATTTTCAACACCGCGGCTGATAATAGCAACGGTTAAAATAATAAATACCACAGTAAAAAGAATGTTACGTGTAAGTGACTGTTCACTTAACCACGAAGATGCCGCATCTGCGCCTATGAGAGTAGTAACCGGCTCTAAAGTCGCACTTAACATCCAACCAGCAACAATCGCATAAAAGCTTAGTATAAAGCCAGCACATAAAATCCCGCCAAAGCCAACAGTAAAGGCAAACTGCTTTTGCCAAGGTTTAGTGGTTAATTTAGTTAGTGAAGAAACCGCATTAGCTTGTCCATGACGACCTATCATCAGCTCTGCCATTAAAGCAGGATAGGCTAAAAAGAAGGCTAGTACTAAGTACGCGACTAAAAAGGCAGCCCCGCCATTACTTGCTGTTTGTGTCGGGAAACCCCAAATATTACCAAGCCCAACAGCAGATCCTGCCGCAGCCATTATAAAACCAAAGCGGGAGCTAAACTCACCTCTTACTGCACTCATATTATTTTGCTTCTCTATTTTTTCGACGCCGTGACAATCTACTGGAATTGTAAAAAAATAAAAAGTGCTTATTTGACTTAGTCGCACAATTATTGCGTTTTATTTTCAGATATAAATAACACGTGCATTTTTTGATTATAAATAGCACGATTTCTTTAATTATATTGCGTTAGTTAGAGCGGATGATACTTGTTTGATTAATATCTAAACCGCGCAATCGTAAGTGTAAAGCAGGCCCCACCAAGGTGCTCACTTTTACTCACTTCTATTGAGCCATGATGCCAATCGGCTACTTTGGCAACGATAGCCAATCCTAACCCGTAACTGTTGTCACTGCGATTACGGTGGCTGCGTTCACGGAAGAACGGGCTAAATACTTTTTGATTGTTTTCTTGAGCTATACCTGGGCCATCATCGGCAATGCTGATGACTAGAGTGTGCTCTTGTAGCGAGGCGGTTACTTTAATGTGATGATGTGCAAAATCGCAGGCATTATTAATTAAGTTAGCGATCGCTCTTGCTAGCCAATGTAAGTCAGCAAAAATAGTATGATCATCACATTCTAAAGAAATATTAAGCGAACGTGCGGTTATTTTTGGTTCAAGCTGCAGCACAATATCACTTAGATATTGTTTAAGGTTTGCTGATGAGTAAGTAAGTTTATTGGCATTTTGTTCCAAAGTAGCAAATGCTAAGTAGCTTTTTAACATTGACTCCATATGATCCAAATCGGTTTCCATACGGGTTAGGTAATGCTTTATTTTGCTCTCATCATGGCTATCAAGTGCAGCGTCAACACCAAAGCGTAAGCATGCTATTGGGGTTCTTATATCATGGGACAGGCTTGAGGCCATCAGTTTATTTTCAGCAACTAACTTTTCAATTTGGCTTGCCATGCGGTTAAAGGTCAGTTCCACATCTTTAATATAGGTAAAGCGAGAGGGCTTAATTCGGGCTTTAACATTACCGGATGCGAACTGTTTTGCCGCATCATTTAATACTGTAAGACGTTTTGCTAAAGGGGTAATAATAAAACCCATAAAAACACATAAGCCTGTATAAAATAACAAAGTTAAAATTATGTCGTTTCGCTGTATGTTCTCATAAGGTTTATCTAAACGCATGGTTAAATGGTAAGGGCTTAATGCATCATTAGTGTAGAGCATGTAAAAGCCTTGCTCGTCCTCAAGTATTAACCCGCCTTGAGTTTGCATTTTATCTAATAGCGCTGATGGTAATGCTAGCGACTGATTTAATTTGTAGTTAAGAGTCAGGTTAAAATCTTTGGCTAACTTAGTTACCTGTTCTGGTCGTGCCTGTGGCTTTATAGCTGTGAGCTGTTTACTTAACCCGACAATAATCTGGCTTTGAACGCTAAACTCATCCAAAGGTGCATGTGCTTGTTGGCTAAATGCATCAATAAGCCAACCTAAAACAATAATTGAAAGCAGCGCACTGCCTAGTAGTGAAATATAAAACTTTTTCATTGATGCTATTCCATAATAGGCTGGGTGTATTGAAGTGACTTTTATTATTGTCGCGCTTATTATTTTAAGCGCTCAGGCATTAAAACTTACCACGCTGTAGTCACAAACAAATAACCACGCCCCCAAATAGTTTTTATTTTTTCTGGTTTTTGCGGATCATCATTAAACTTTTTACGCAAAGCAGAAATAAGTACATCAACGCTTCTATCTAGACCGTCATACTCCCTGCCTTTGGTTGCTTTAAACACCGCATCACGTGATACAACTTGTCCAGCGTTGCTGGCTAAGTAATGTAATAATAAATACTCTGCGCTTGAAATATTCACATCTTGCTGGTTGAGTGTAACGTTACGAGATTCGGTATTAATACTTAATTGACCAATATTGATCATGCTCTCTTGAGCATCAGTTTTAGGTATGTCGCTGCTGTAGCGTAAAGCCGACTTAATACGAGCAAGCAGTGCGCGAGGGCGAACAGGTTTTATAATGTAATCTGTGGCACCGACTTCAAGCCCAATGACCTCATCCATTTCTTCATCTCGTGCGGTGAGCATAATTATAGGAGCTTGATAAAAGCTACGTAACTCACGGCATACACTGATACCATCAAGTCCTGGTAACATAATATCGAGTAAAATAAGTTGTGGGTTTAAATGCTTTACTTGGCTTATAACTTCATCACCGCGATGACATACATGCACAATATAACCTTGCTCAGTTAAATACTCAGTTACCCATTGTGCAAGAGAGATATCATCTTCAACCAGTAGAATAGTACCGTAATTATCCATAAGCTTTCTTCGTATACCTGAATGATGTTTATAGTGTGTGGCTAAAATAACCGCCAACGCCGCTTTTTTTGTCTATTTTGATACACCCATTGTAGTTTAACTTCGCTTACAGCAATCACTTGTGATGTATTACTATCAAACAGCTCAAATGAAATGCTCTGGGTTGAATCAAAGGCGTAATTAAGTGAGCCTTGTCGCTGTTTAAGCCAGCACTGCATAATGTATTTTGAAGTCGCATCGCGTAAACAATAATTTCCTACCTCTGGTTGCTGCCACGATAAGACAACATCGGCATAACATTGACGCCCTTCACGTAAGGCTACACAGGTATCGGGAACGGCAGTAAGGTCACTGGGTGGTTGTGTAGTGGCTGCAAGCAAAGAGCCCGAATATGTAAACAACAAACAGTAAAAAAATCTAAAGTACATAACGCAGGCCTACCTTGGCTTTGTGTTGATATCCTTGGGAAATAATTGGGCTGTCTTCAATTTCTTTTGAAAACCATGTAGTTAGCCAGCCTGCTAAAAATACCCAATCTTGATTGATGGGATATTCAGCATGAAATTCAAACATAATACTGGTACTGGCATCGGTACTATAAATAGGGCGTGCTGCGTTTGCTTCATCGCTATCAATACCAAAGTAATAGTTTGTAAAATCAGCAGAGTAGGCATTCAAGCCAATACCGGAACGAAACTCCCAATTGCGCCAAGGTTGAATATGGCTGAAAAACACATTGGCAACCCAACCATTATGAGCACCGCTAATATCATGTAAATATTCAAATGAAATTTGTGAGTTTTCAAATCGACGTGTTAATCGAAGGCCGGTGTCAAAATCATAGTTACGCTTTTTTATACCACGCAGTGGATCAATTATTCCGTCGTTATAAAAGCCTAAACCTTGTTCATCAAAACCTGCTTGAATGTTGGTGCCTAATAAATCAAGACCCCAATCATATTTGTTAATTAAGCTATAGCCTAAAACAAGCCCACCGCTGAGCTGATTATGGTCAAAATCTAGATAAAAATTATCGTAAGAAACTGCAATACTCAAATCTAGTTCTGCACCAACATCATAGGAGTTCATGCCAACTAAATAAGAGTCTTCAATGTAATAACCTGCGCCAGCGCTCCAATCCCAGGCAAACCCAGTGGTGGGTTCCAAAGTGTTATCGGCATAGTAACGATTACTGGCGCTGCTTTGGGCACTAAAAATAGCGGCAACTAATAAGGCCGCACAACCAAAAGACTGTTTAAGAGAAGTATACGTCATCCTTGGAACCTTAATTAGAGTTTGCTAAAGAGGCTAGTATATTGTCAAACTCTTAGCTAAATCTGTAAAAAAATGTAGCGGTCGTCCTAACAACTACTGAACTTTAATTTTATCAATAAGAATACTGCTTAAGTAAAATTGCATCATAGGTGTGAGAGCACTTATTTCGGTGCGTGTGCATGGCCCATTTAATTTAGTTAAACGACTCAGTTTTGTAATGGTTTTATAAGCAGGGGCCGTTACTTCATTATTAAGCTCAGCTCGTTTAAGACGAGCCTGTTCGGTGTTGTGCTTGTGTATAAATGCAACAACTTCCAGCTCATTAGTGATCTTCTTTTCTTCGCTAAAGCTATAAACTAAAGGTTCACGATGAAAGCTTGCACTGTCAATTGATGATTTAGCAAACCACACCACATCGCCCGATGCTTTGTGAGTAAGTCGCATGCTAACTTGGGCCAATATATTGGCGCATTGTTGCGACGGAAATTGCTGCGCTACTTTTGAAAACAGTGAATATGGCTTTTCTGGTTGTGCTAGGGTGTACTTGGCGTCATCTATAAATTCCAGATCAACTTGATGAATCGCTAACGTGTAATCGCTATTCTCGCTAGTGGTCACCTTAAGCTGTTTATCAATTAAGGCTTGGCTTATTTGAGAGACCAAAGTGTCGGTAACACTTGCACGGTCTACGATTACTCTAACAGTTTGATTTTTTTTCACGTTGTGGGCAGGTAATTGTACCGACTTCACTTTTGGTGAAGCATGCTCAGTTTCATATTTTAACTGATAAGTTTGGCTCTTAAGCATAGGCTTTGCAGGCATTGCTAAAGGCTCTGCGGGTTGTTTAACGACAGCACAACCTGACGCTGATATTATAAAAAGTGATACAACTAAAAAACGCATAAATATTTTACATCCACTCAAAAGCCATTAATCGGACATATTGTACGTTAGTCCGAGTAAAAGTTCATGATATTATAACGGTTGATTATGACTAAAAAAGAAAAATTAGCTAAGAATGAAGTATTTTAACACCTTACCCTTTTACTTTTTTGCCGTGCTCCTTATCGGGACGCATTTACAGGCGAGCGCAAGCACAGATCCTGATTGGGAAGCATTTGTTAAAAGTTATGGACGCTATACAGAAAAAAAACTAAAAATAAAAAAAATCCCAGGAGGGGCGCTATCCATTGTCAACTCACAAGCACGTGACTACATCCATACTATGGGCAATACAAAGGTGCGCGGTGGGCAAAAAATTAACCCGCACACTCGATTTCGTTTAGCCTCCGTATCGAAAACATTTGCAGGGTCGTTAGCGGCTAAACTCGCAAATGAACAGCGGCTCAACCTTTATTTACCTGTTAGTTATTATTTACCGGATTTTAAGCAAACTGACTATAAAGATGATTTAAAAGTTTTTCATATTTTAAGCCATTCTAGTGGGCTAGTTCCTAACGCTTACGATAATTTAATCGAATCGCGGATGGGTTATAAGGACATTGTTGAAAAACTATTGAGTGTTAAACCCATTTGTGACCCTGGTGATTGCTATGGCTATCAAAATGTAATGTTTAGCTTAATAGACGACGTAATTTTAAAAAGTACCAACAAAACCTATACCCAGTGGCTTAATGAGGCGTTTTTTACTCCCCTAGAAATGAATGATGCTAGTTTGGGTTACGATGCCATGGTGCAGGATAATAACTATGCACACCCTCACGTGCGTGGCAAAAAACGTTGGTATAGCGCCCGCTTAAAAAAGAATTATTATAAAGTTGCACCCGCGGCAGGGGTAAACGCCAGTGCGTCAGATATGGCTATTTGGTTAAATGCGCAATTAGGGCAATATCCATCGGTATTATCCTTAGATGCATTGGCCACGCAAACACGCCCTTATACTCATACTAAAAAAGAACGCTACAGACGAGTATGGCGAGAGCACATGAACGAAGCCTACTATGGGCTAGGCTGGCGTGTGTATGACTATGATGATGAAACGCTTTATTATCACAGTGGTTGGGTGCAAGGCTACCGCAGTGACTTAGTGGTTTTTCCGCACTTAAATGTAGGCTTTAGTTTGATTTTAAATGCAGAAACTGGGCTCATTAATGAGCTTACTACTGAATTTATAGACCGTTTATTGGCATACAAACGAGGCAAAAAACAATGAGTGTATTGGTAAAATCAGCATGCATAGCATTACTATTAATGCTATGCAATCCTGCTTTTGCTGAGCCTGAACAGCTTTATTTGTTTCGCCATAGTGAAAAGCAAACAGGCAGTAATCCATTTTTAACAGAGCAAGGGCAAGCGCGTGCTGAGCATTTGGTTTCGCTAGTTAAAACCCATCCACACATTACGTTATACAGTAGTAATTATAACCGCACATTAAATACTGCAGCGCCTTTAGCTAGGTATTTTAATATTAAAGTTATTACTTATAATGCTGCCGATTTAACGACATTGAAAAATCAGTTGTTAGCACAAAGTGGTGTTGTGGTGGTTATAGGGCATAGTAACACCACGCCGCAATTAGCTTCGTTATTGAGTAACCAAACTATTGAGAATATGGATGAGGGGCAGTACGGGCACTATTACTCACTTAGTAGGCTTGAGCATGGCAGCTATAAAGCAAACTTGCGAATAATGGATTTTTAATCCATTTATAAAAAAAACCAGCCGCGG
>NZ_PNDH01000201.1:0-219 GCF_005887175.1 Pseudoalteromonas sp. S1612
TTTCATACGGTCGACAAGGATATCAAGGTGAAGTTCGCCCATGCCAGAGATAAGAGTCTGGCCTGATTCTGCGTCAGTTTGTACGCGGAAAGATGGATCTTCTGCAGCGAGTTTTCCTAGCGCGATACCCAGATTATCCTGGTCAGCGATTGTGCGCGGCTCAAGAGCAACCGAGATTACTGGTTCTGGGCCCTCCATACGCTCCAGCGTAAATATAGC
>NZ_PNDH01000202.1:0-377 GCF_005887175.1 Pseudoalteromonas sp. S1612
CAATGACCCAACTACAACTAACGCAGCGAGGCCTTGAATAAAGGTCCTACGCTTCACTTAAAATACATCCTTACGTGCTTTTTCGGCTTTTTCTATTAAAACCTTAGCGCGGTCTAATTTGGTTTGCATGTCACTGATCACATCACGTACTTAGTCTACGCTTTTGCTGTTTTTTATGGCTTGTGGCAGTGTTACGTTAAAGTTTTTTTCCAGCACTTCAACTAGTTTTGAATCTTGTTCAATAAGAGTACCTTCAACGCCTTCAAACAGGTGCAGGTAAGTATCGTGAACAATTTCAGTTGCTTCGTCTAGTAAACGCTCAGCAAATTTAGCTACTACACGGTCTAAGTTGTGCTTAATTTCATCAATCTTGTCCC
>NZ_PNDH01000203.1:0-231 GCF_005887175.1 Pseudoalteromonas sp. S1612
AGTGTGGTGCCCATTAAATAAGAGATTTAAGTTCTCTTCAACAAAGCCTTTACCAATATTAATTGACTGAGGGTTACCAAAAATAAATAAAACCAGTTGTTGTAATTCAAGTTTTCCACTAATAATGTTTTTAATCAGTTCATCGCAAATTTCTATTGGGGCTGTCTCATTGCCATGAATGGCACTTGAAAGCACAACATTCTTGGACGTTATACATTCAGGCTCCAATTC
>NZ_PNDH01000204.1:0-275 GCF_005887175.1 Pseudoalteromonas sp. S1612
AGCAATGGATAATCAATAGTGTAAAGCAATGCTTTTTTGTCTTCAAAACACACTTGCTAGCTTTTATGTGGCGCAGCCAATTGCGATTACGGTAGATGGCGCGAAAATTCTTACACGTAACCTGATGATCTTTGGTCATGGTGTTATGCGTTGTCACCCATACCTACAGTCTATGGTTGAGTCTAGTCATAGCGATGACAAAAACGCAGAGGCATAATTTAAGTGTTTTTTAGGGAACACAAGTGGTTTCAGCACAGCAAACAGCTTACTCGACT
>NZ_PNDH01000205.1:0-300 GCF_005887175.1 Pseudoalteromonas sp. S1612
ACGAAACATTGTAGGACCTTTTGTCTTTTTTACGCGCGCAGAAATAGGTTAAATATTTCTTAAGGCTTTAATTATTATGGTTTTTTAGACAGGCCAATGGTCAAATGACACGCTGAGCCCCTCACAGAAATTAGTGAGGTGGTGGTCTACTCGTCAAACCACTCCGAAAGGAAGTGTGGTGAGTAGAAATAAGTTGTAAGCAGTGTTGATTTTTTAAAAAAAATTCTAGTTCAAAAAAGGTTTTTGAAAAAGAAAGAAAATGTTTGATAGCTTAAAGGCGATTTAATGTTTAATTTTGTT
>NZ_PNDH01000206.1:0-233 GCF_005887175.1 Pseudoalteromonas sp. S1612
TAACGCATAGGTCACCCGCAGGATGTTCTAGATGCGTATACAGAATCAACATCCCTCAAGGGAACTTATTAGAACAATCAGACTAAGATAAGCTACGAGTTAATATGTCTCGCGAACAAGTAAGATACGTAGTAGGCAGACGCATTGCCGAGGAAGCGTTAGATATATATACTTGTCGTTATGTATACAGCTTCAATAAACGACGTGCTACTGAACAGTTTAAATCATTAGTA
>NZ_PNDH01000207.1:0-229 GCF_005887175.1 Pseudoalteromonas sp. S1612
ATAACACTTTGATTTGTATCTCCTCAAATTGACTAAAATTTTCAGGAGCTAGCCTTTCAATTGCTAAGCGCCAATCCCATCCTCCGGAGCCATAGACTATGCTAAGTAATGCTAAAGCAAAAATGCAGCCATAACTTAATAGCATCAAGTTATGCGTGTTACTCTGTGTTATTGCGTTAAAACGATTCAATGTTAACGTGCTCATAAGAGTGTTTTATACTCATGCAAT
>NZ_PNDH01000208.1:0-322 GCF_005887175.1 Pseudoalteromonas sp. S1612
TATACAAAATCATCGCTTGCACAGCGCTATTATTAGCGACTTTTTAGCGCTACAAAGTGCAGTAAAAAAAGCGGGATTTGATCTTACTATTGCCTCAAGTTATCGTGATTTTAATCGCCAGTCAATTATTTGGAATAATAAGTTTTTAGGTATTCGACCTGTTTTTAATAAACAGCAAGAAGTTGTAGATTTAACTAAGCTAAGCGATATTGATAAATGTATAGCGATAATGCTCTACTCTGCACTACCTGGGGCAAGCAGGCATCATTTAGGCACCGATTTAGATGTGTTTGAAAAAGCTGAGGTAACTGATGATTATAAA
>NZ_PNDH01000209.1:0-203 GCF_005887175.1 Pseudoalteromonas sp. S1612
ATCTTGTGAAAAATCAAAAAGGTGAACTTCTAATAAGGCACGAGTTCCATTAAACCTGGGTGTGGATACAATGATAGCCACCCCAAAAACTTTCTTTCCTGCGATCATCACATGAACCGCAAATACACCATTGACCGCACAAACGTGACGTTTTAGTGCAATATTTGCCGTTCTAAAACCCCGTTCGCGGCCTTTTTTCCAGC
>NZ_PNDH01000210.1:0-243 GCF_005887175.1 Pseudoalteromonas sp. S1612
CGGCATCAATTAACTGCGAAGACGCACGTTTTGTATCACTGGCCGATCACTCCATCGACAGCACTAAATATGATTCCATGCTTGCGCAAAGTTTAGCAGCTAAATGGGGCAAAACCGCAAGCTTAAATCATGAGCGATTAACCGATTTACTCACCGATTTAGACAACCAATCTGCGCGTATGCCAAAAGGCAATATAAAAGCTAATTTAAAAACAATTCAAAAGCTGGGTGAATTTACAACCT
>NZ_PNDH01000022.1:0-9723 GCF_005887175.1 Pseudoalteromonas sp. S1612
GCCGCTATTGCCCGCGCTAAAGCCAAAAAAGCAGCGCAGGCTGATGAATTAGCAAAACAAAGTGAAAACACTGAGCCACAAAGCAACGATGAATCTTCAGAAGGTTCACAGCAAACAGCTCAAGAAAAAAAGAAAGCCGCCGTAGCCGCCGCTATTGCTCGCGCTAAAGCTAAAAAGCAACAAAAAGAAGGAAACGATCAGTCATGAAACTAACCATGGCCAGTTCACCCCACAATCATAGTCACAAATCTGTGACACGTTTAATGTTAACTGTGATTGCGGCTTGTATTCCTGGTGTTATTGCGCAAGTTGTATTTTTTGGCACCGGTGTCCTTATCCAATTATTATTAGCGTTAGTGTGTGTAAGCGCATTTGAAGCAGCCGTTATGTTAATGCGTAAGCGCCCTATTTGGCCTGCATTAAGCGATGGCAGTGCATGGCTTACCGGTGTGTTATTGGCAATAAGTATTCCGCCTTTAGCGCCTTGGTGGATTATTGTTATAGGGTGTTTGTTTGCCATAGTTATTGTTAAACAGCTATATGGTGGTTTAGGGTTTAATTTATTTAACCCTGCAATGGCAGCCTATGTGCTTTTATTAGTGTCGTTCCCTGTGCAAATGACTGCTTGGTTACCCGTTACAGAATTACTTAATACGGGTATTACTTTTAGCCAGCAGTTAAGCTTAATCTTTAGCGACTTTACCACGTTAGGATACAGCTTAGATCAGCTCCGAGTAGGAATAGACGGCAGCACAATGGCTACCCCACTTGATACCTTAAAAACAGATATTGCTCACGGACTAACGGTGACAGAGAGCATGCAAAAGAGCGTATTTAATGAGTGGACTGGCCTAGGTTGGGGATGGGTTAACTTAGCCTTCTTACTCGGCGGCCTTTACCTGTTAAAAACAAAAGTAATTAACTGGCATATACCAGTGAGTTTTATTGCAAGCTTAAGCTTATGCGCAGCAATTGGTTATATTGCCTCGCCAGGTACAGAGCCGGGTGTAGTGTTTCACTTGTTTAGTGGTGCGACTATGCTGGGGGCCTTTTTTATCGCCACCGATCCTGTATCAGCTGCAACCACTAATCGAGGTCGCCTTATTTATGGTGCAGCAATTGGTTTAATTGTGTATTTAATTCGCACCTTTGGTGGTTTTCCTGATGCAGTTGCATTTGGGGTGTTGCTAATAAACATAGCGGTACCGCTTATCGATTACTATACACAACCAAGAACCTATGGCCATGGAGCAGTAAAATGATTATTTCTTCAATGGTAAAAAATGGCGCAATATTGTGTGGGTTTGCGTTACTAACAACTGGACTCGTTGCCACAATTAATACACTTACCGCTGATAAAATTGCAGAGCAAGAGCAATTGCAATTAACTAATCAGCTTCAAGAAGTATTGCCGCATTCCGAATACAGCAATGAGCTATCGCAAGATTGTGTAATTATATCTGATCCATTACTAGGGCCATACGACAACCAAGTTATTTATCGTGCCCGAAAAGATAACGAACCTGTGGCATTAGTCATTCGTCATGTCACCCCTAGCGGCTACAGTGGTGATATAAACTTACTCAGTGCAGTATATCGCGATGGTACCATTGCGGGTGTAAGGGTAACCAAACATGAAGAAACGCCAGGTTTAGGTGATAAAGTTGAAGTAAAAAAATCAGACTGGATCACCACATTTAATGCAAAAACAGTACAAAGCGAAAGCGACGATCGTTGGGCCGTTAAAAAAGACGGCGGCCAGTTTGATCAGTTTACTGGCGCTACAATTACACCTCGTGCCGTTGTAGGCTCAGTCAAAAACGCGGTACTTTATGCACAAGATAACTTTGATGCTCTGTTCGCAGCAGCAAACGCATGCCCAGAGGTAACGCCATGAGCGAATTAAAAACCCTTTACAAAGAAGGCTTATGGGGAAATAACCCCGCCTTGGTACAGTTATTAGGTTTATGCCCTTTACTCGCTGTTACCTCTACAATTACTAATGCGCTAGGTTTAGGCTTAGCAACCTTATTGGTATTAGTGGGCTCTAATATTACCGTATCAATAGTGCGTAACTGGGTACCTAAAGATATTAGAATACCTGTATTTGTGATGATCATTGCCGGTTTTGTAACAATAGTGCAGCTGTTAATGAACGCTTACACTTTTGGCCTCTACCAATCTTTAGGGATTTTCATCCCGTTAATTGTAACCAACTGCGCCATTATTGGCCGTGCAGAAGCGTTTGCCTCAAAAAACCCAGTACATTTATCTGCCTTTGATGGCTTAATGATGGGCTTAGGCTTTATGTTGGTTCTGGTTGTACTTGGCGCTATGCGAGAGCTGATTGGGCAAGGTACATTATTTGATGGTGCCGATTTATTACTCGGGCCTTGGGCTGCTATATTGCGCATTGAAGTATTTAGCTTTGATAGCCAGTTTTTATTGGCCATTTTACCACCGGGCGCATTCTTAGGGCTTGGGCTGCTAATTGCCGCTAAAAACGTAATTGATGCACAAATAAAATCAAAACAAGTCGCACCGCCAGAAGCTGAAAAAGGCCCTAGAGCGCGTGTAACTAGCTTAACTTAAGGGGAAAACGCATTAACTTAATAAAGCTAATGCGTTTTAAGTTATATGAATAAAGAAAAACGTCACCAAATACTTACTCGCTTACGCGACGACAATCCACATCCTGAGACGGAACTTGAATATTCAAGCCCATTTGAGTTGCTAGTTGCTGTAACACTGTCAGCACAAGCCACCGATGTTGGGGTAAATAAAGCCACTCGTAAATTATTTCCGGTTGCTAATACGCCACAAGCCATTTTAGATATTGGCCACGACACACTACGTGATTACATAAAAACCATCGGCTTATTTAATTCCAAAGCTGCGAACGTATACAAAATGTGCCAAATATTGGTAGATCTGCATAACGGTGAAGTGCCTGAAAACCGCGAAGCTCTAGAAGCCCTGCCAGGCGTAGGTCGTAAAACTGCTAACGTAGTATTAAATACAGCCTTCGGCTGGCCGACAATCGCTGTAGATACGCACATATTCCGTGTATCAAACCGTACTAAACTTGCCATGGGTAAAGACGTTGTAGCGGTTGAGCAAAAGCTCGAAAAAGTGATTCCCAAAGAATTTAAAGTCGATGTACATCACTGGCTCATTTTACATGGGCGTTATACTTGCGTGGCACGTAAACCAAAATGTGGCAGCTGTATTATTGAAGACTTGTGTGAGTTTAAAGAGAAAACAGAGTAATCAAAGCCTGCTTTGTGCCATGAGCAGACAGTGGTAACGCCCTGTTAAGTGGCTGCCAACATACCGCGAAACTCAAATAAGCCACCGTAAACACCAAACCTAACCAGAAGTAAAACCGCCGCGCGTTGGCAGTCCATCTTGAGCAGTTTGTTATAGGGCTTAGTACACAGTTTTTATTACTTTCTCGACACCCTCTATCAGTTCAAGTGCATCCTCTTTGGTTGGGTCTCTATCTTTTGGATGGTCGCACAGGTTACGTAAATCACCTAAATGTTGAATAAAACGCCATTTTGGAGTGTCAATGATGTCATGCTCTTTGAGCAACTGATAAAAATCAGATATTGAAGGGGTTTTCTTTCGAGATTTTAAGTTGTGCGTTTCACACACATGCCCAAGATGCTTTTCTAATACAACACCTGCAATTGCACCTGCGCCTCGAACAAAACCTTTTTTCGACAGTTCACGAGCAGCAGAAAGCTCACTGTCGAAAAGATCTGCCTGCAACACTTCCTGAATATCGAACAGCTTACTTTCAAAGCGTTTGCTAACAGCGGCTAGAATAGAAGTTTGCATCTCCATCTTCCCAACGGCAGCCGATTTATCTGCGACCACTTTTTGTTCATAACCTCGCGTAGTTCTAACACCCAAAAGATAGTCAGAAATGCTGTAAGTTAGAAAATCAATTTCTTTTCTCTTTTCTTGCTTGTACTGTTTAATAAAGTCGTCAACACGATCAGGTAGTAGCTGCTTTATAACTACCAAAGATTCGGAGTACCAAGAATCATAACTGCGATTAAAGTTTGGCAGTGTAACTTCGTCTTCTTCCAATTGTTTTTTAAAGTCATCAGGAAGACCTTGCACGTCATCAATCATTGCAAGGTATAAATGGTGACCACGCTTTTTGAGCTCAGTCACCTCTTCTTTCATCATTTCTATATTTGATTTCACTGCTACGACCTCCTTTGCCCTTATAACGCCGCAATCAGCGGCAGACTAGTTGTTGATTGTTTTGTGCGATAATGGCGAAGCCATGCACAAAACAAGCGACGGCTAGGCTGTCCAAGCCACGTAGTGGCTGATGCTGGATTGCCTTGTTAAGCATGCGGCCCCTGCAAAAACCTTTCGAGCCGACTTTTAGTTATACGCTGATTATTAATATACCAGTCATCACCTGTTTCGAAGCCAGAAAGGGAGTGGTCGGACTGTATTGAGAGCCACCCCACAAACTCCTGCTTGGTAGCAAAGGACTTTATAATTCCCAAATACTCTCCACCCAATTCATACCGTTTTCCACCCCTCCAAGTTAACCACTCATCGAAGTGAGTATAGTGAATCACATTTTTATCGAAGACAAAACCAACTCCACAATATCCGTAATGGCTAGAACTAATAGAGCTACCTTGCTTCAGGAATTCATAAACCCGTTCAGATAAATTTATTCCGTATTGTTGATCATTTTTCATCTGGAGTGCTTAACAATTTAATAGTGCGCTCATCGCGCATATTTCTGACGACGCTACGCTCATTTTTCTGCATAATATAGTTTTAACAAATAAGCTAAGGTATTACTATCACTAAGTTTTCTAAAACTTTAAAAAAAGTTAAATAGAACAATATGCGCGCGTCGCTCATTTTCGTGAATATATGCGCAAAGCAGAGTTTGATCACCCAATTGACTTTTATATTATCCAATATCAATGACAGGTTTTCGCTCAAAGCAGTCTTGAAAAAGTAAGTATTTTCGTTCTACGTTCATTATATTTTGGCTGGCCGACTCAAACCTTGATAAGTTTGCTATGGGTAAGAACCTTGTTGAAGTAGAAAAGAAGCTCGAAAAAGTAGTGCCTAAAGAGTTTAAAGATAAAGTAGAATAGATCCGTAAATAAAAAACGTTCATTTAGCACGATTGTTAATAATAAACCTCAATTATCAGGCTTATAAGAATAAGCTCAATGATTAATTCGTATTCCAGTGTTACCTTTTTGTTTATTCAAAGTAGGTGTCTAACTTTGGCACCTTTCATTTTTCATACCTTGTAAATCAATTCAAATAAAATCTGTTTATTCGTGATTTGCCGTAATTATTGGCACATTTTCAAAGTATTAATTTCACAAGTATCATTCCTTTAGTTATGCTACTGAGCATAAATAAAATTATAGTGCGGACCCTCTATGTTACCCTTACTTCGTATATTGTTAATTGAGCAAGACCCCAGCATCTTAAAAGAGCTTTCAACGAATTTGTCAAAAACAATTGCTAATTTTGAGCGAAGCGATATTCATATTGATATTATCGAACGTCTTGAACTTAAAGAAGCGCTTGAGTGTGTTGAAGAAGATGGCGATATTCAAGCTGTTGTACTTAGTTGGGATGTGCAAAATAAAGTAGGCGAGAAAATGTATAGCCGCTTTATCGAGCAACTAAAGAGGATCCGCCTTGAGTTACCCGTTTATGTTATTGGTGATGATACAAAAGGGCTAGAAATCGTTAATGAGTCGGAGGAGATTGAGTCTTTCTTCTTCAAAGATGAAGTAATCTCAGACCCTGAAGCAATTTTAGGTTATATGATTAACGATTTCGATGATCGCTCAGAAACCCCATTTTGGACGGCGTATCGCCGGTATGTTGGCGAGTCGAATGATTCATGGCACACTCCAGGACATAGTGGCGGTTCTAGCTTTAGAAATTCTCCTTATATTAAAGATTTTTATCAGTTTTATGGCCGTAATGTCTTCGTGGGTGACTTGTCGGTGTCAGTCGATTCGTTAGGCTCATTATCAGATAGCACCAATACCATTGGCCGTGCCCAAGAGTCAGCTGCGGCAACGTTTGAAGTGAAACATACCTATTTTGTTACCAACGGGTCATCTACCTCAAATAAAATCATCTTGCAGACACTGCTTCGCAAGGGCGATAAAGTGATTATT
The DNA here is from genome assembly GCF_005887175.1 of Pseudoalteromonas sp. S1612. Classification (GTDB taxonomy): domain Bacteria; phylum Pseudomonadota; class Gammaproteobacteria; order Enterobacterales; family Alteromonadaceae; genus Pseudoalteromonas; species Pseudoalteromonas undina. The sequence continues at coordinate 6,198 of NZ_PNDH01000022.1, forward strand.
GACCGTAATTGCCATAAATCTGTGCACTACGGCATTTTGCAATCAGCCAGTTTACCCATTTATTTGTCGAGTATTTTAAATCCTAAATATGGGATTTTTGCGCCACCGTCATTGGCTGATATAAAACAAGCAATAGAACAAAATACCGATGCAAAATTACTGGTTCTTACCGGTTGCACTTATGATGGTCTGCTAAGCGACCTCAAACAGGTAGTAGAATTTGCTCATCAGCATGGTATTAAGGTGTTTATCGACGAAGCGTGGTTTGCTTACTCGCTGTTTCATCCAAGCTTACGTTACTATTCCGCCATTCATGCTGGCGCTGATTATGTTACTCATTCAGCGCATAAAGTGGTATCGGCGTTTTCTCAGGCGTCTTATATTCATGTTAACGATCCTGATTTCGATGCTGATTTCTTTCGCGAGATTTACAGTATTTATGCCAGTACATCGCCGAAATATCAGCTTATCGCGTCGCTTGATGTGTGCCAAAAGCAATTGGAGATGGAAGGCTATAAGTTACTCAATGCTTTGTTGAACCATGTGGAAGAATTTAAACAACAGATGGCTTCACTCAAACAAATTAAAGTGCTTGGTAAACAAGATTTTATGGAAATATTTCCACACTTTAGTGGTGATAACATGGGTCACGATCCGCTAAAAATTCTCATCGACATTAGCGAATTACCCTATTCATTAAAAGATATTCATAAATATCTTCTCGATGAAATTGGCCTAGAAATAGAAAAATACACCCACAGTACCATTTTGGTGTTACTGACTCTTGGCGGCACGCGTTCGAAGATCATTCGTTTATACAATGCGTTGAAAAAACTCGATAGTGGCAAGGTAAAACTAGCCACATCGACGCGACGTTCTCGCTTACCGGAAAACCTACCAGCTATAGACTTAGCCTGTATTCCAAGCGAAGCTTTTTATGGCGAGCGCGAATCGGTACCTATTAGCAAAAGTAACAACCGCATTTGCGCCGGTTTAGTTACGCCCTACCCGCCAGGCATTCCGCTTTTGGTTCCGGGGCAACATATTACACAAGAGCATGTAGACTATCTTAAGGAGCTTGCAGGACAAGGATTAACAATTCAAGGCAGTTTTGATGGCGAAATCTATGTTCTTAAGGGCAAAGCTAATAAGTAAAAAGTATATTTTAATAGAGTTGAACTCCTTATAACTAAACAGCAATATCACATGATATTGCTGTTTAGTAGAATAAAGAGCTGATCCTCACACTCCAAAAATAAATGAGACCAGAATGCAATGATACAGTTGAAGAACAAAAAGGCGCTCACGCTTCTGCGCGTTGCAGCTCTCATTGTTACTCTTACTAGCATATACATTTTTGCCCCTTGGCAGTTTGCTTTATATTACTTTCACCCACTGCCCGCTAACGTTCAAGCACAAACACAAGAGGCTATTGAACAAGGAATTGATGGCATTATTGTTTATATTCATAAACAAGGACAGCAACCTGAATATTTTGCAAATGGTTGGCATGATCGAGAGCAAAAAATCCCCGCATACCCTAATGCACTATTTAAAATAGGCAGTATCCGAAAGCTTTATGACGCAGCGGCTTTAACTAAGCTTGCAGCCATTGGACGTATTGATATAGATAAAACACTGGCTGATTATCTTCCATCATTAATTGGGCGCATTGAAAACGCAGATAAAATTACATTGCGAATGATGGTAAAGCACAAAAGTGGCATACCCAATTACACAGACACCGATAATTTTGATTGGTCAATCACCTACCCTGATCCACTTGCATTAGTGCTCGATGAACCCGCTGATTTTAGCCCTGATGCTGATTATGGCTATTCTAATACTAATTATTTGTTGCTGCGAAAAATTATGTCTAACGTACTGGGTTATGATCACAACCAATATATTAAAGATGAAATTTTAACGCCACTGGGCCTAACGAACACGTTTTCATCAGTGCATGAAATAAATTTAGTAGATTTGATGAGTGGTTACTACGTAGGTTATGAGAATGATTTTAAAGCACTCGATCAAGGCTATGTGGCTACCGCACAAGATATAGGCGACTTTCTTATTGCTTTAAACAAAGGCGCTTTTTTCGACGAACAAGAGCAAGCTTTGTATGCATCACTTTATAAGTATGAACACACGGGTTGGGTATTAGGGTATTCAAGCATTGCTCGTTATTATAAAGATATCGATACAGTCGTTGTACAGTTTATAAATACTAATGGCGATGATACTGTGATGCTCACAGAAATAATTTATAATCGGATTATTGATATTTTAACAGCGCAGCGGTATTCGTTATAAAATGGCTGCGTTATCAAAATTTATGTGAATTTTAAGAGGGTTTAAATGCGTTTACTACACACCATGTTACGGGTTGCTGATCTAGATAAATCAATTGCGTTTTATACTCAAGTGCTCGGTATGAAAGAGTTACGCCGTGCTGATAACGAAGAGTACCGCTACACCCTCGCCTTTGTAGGATACGGTGATGAAACTGACACGACAGTACTTGAACTAACCTATAACTGGGATACCGACAGCTACGATTTAGGTAATGCCTATGGCCATATCGCCATTGAGTTTGATGATATTTATAAAGCCTGTGAAGATATTAAGGGCGCTGGTGGTAACGTTAGCCGTGAACCAGGACCAGTAAAGGGTGGCACAACAGAAATTGCGTTTGTAAAAGATCCAGATGGCTACTCAATTGAACTTATTCAGAAAAAAGAGAACATGAATAAATTTTAGTAAATTTATTTAATAGGTTTACTAACCCCTTTTTAATTATCTAAGCTCAACTCTGATACGATATTAAAAAAGGTGCTGTATGCACCTTTTTATCGTAATTGACTGTCTTTACTGCCACGCCGATTAAGCCCTTTTGAAAGCCCGCCTTTACCTTCTAGGTCAGCTTGGCAGCTTACACAATACTTAACCCCAGGTACCGCAAGTCTTCGTGCCTGTGGTATTGGTTCATCACATTCTTCACATAGCTCGGCACTGGCTCCAGAAACTAAATTACTTCTAGCATACTGCACAGCGTCATTAACGCTTGCGTCAATTTGTTCTTGAATTGCACCATCGCGTGCCCATCCACTTGCCATATAACCTCCTATTTATTTGGACGTTTATATGTACCCTAACATAGGCGAAGTATATTTAAGCTGAATATAAAGAAAGGAAAGAAACTAATAATATATAGGAGTTATTATATTAAATTATTTAATTTTGAGATTTTAACTTCACTGGATAGTTTTGAAGTAGTGATGGAAATGCAGGTAAACTGATTTTAGATACTTTTTATTAAAAGCTATATTACTAATGAATAGTAGGTGGCATACCAAGAGATTTTTCACTCTTTATTATTTCGCGGATAGAGAGTGCTGCAGTCATACTGCTTTGTAGATTACTTAAAATAAGTAAGTGGCGTCCCCAAGGGGATTCGAACCCCTGTTACCGCCGTGAAAGGGCGGTGTCCTAGGCCTCGACGCCAGAGCGCCCCTGAAAAAGC
>NZ_PNDH01000211.1:0-258 GCF_005887175.1 Pseudoalteromonas sp. S1612
AAGTTTGTTAAAGACCTATCAGGTGGTGAGCGTAACCGTTTACACCTTGCTAAGTTATTAAAAGCGGGCGGCAATGTGTTATTACTGGATGAGCCAACCAATGACTTGGACGTTGAAACACTACGTGCACTTGAGAACGCTATTTTAGAGTTCCCAGGTTGTGTAATGTGTATATCGCATGACCGTTGGTTCCTTGACCGTATTGCTACACATATTTTAGATTACCGCGATGAAGGTCAAATTAACTTCTTTGATGGT
>NZ_PNDH01000212.1:0-283 GCF_005887175.1 Pseudoalteromonas sp. S1612
ACAGTTAGTTGGCAAGGATGAGTGCATATTAACCCATTTGGCACAACTGACAGTGAGTTAGTTTTAGCGGGTGTGACAGGTTTTTCTGATGAGGCAGTTGATTATATTGGTATTTCTACTGGCCAAACCGGGGTTATTAAACAGTATGTAGTAAATAGTGTTTTATCTGGTGAGTTACCTTTTACTCTTAATGATGAGTTTATCTGTTTTGCTGCAGGTATTGAATACCGCAAAGAAGAGGGAGCAGAAACGCCTGATGAGTTCCGTCAAGATGGTATGACTC
>NZ_PNDH01000213.1:0-312 GCF_005887175.1 Pseudoalteromonas sp. S1612
TTAGGCTTAGCCAAAATTACCAAACTCTGTAATCAGCATAATTTAGATATTATTAGGCATTGTTGATAAAGATGCACAACGCTTTTAATGAGAGCAGAACTCACAGGCTAATCCCGCTGCGATTCTTATTATAACTTTGCGAAGGATTACCTGCTAGCGTAAAAGAGGCACTGCACGGCGAAGAAAAAACCAAAGATGTATTATTAGCTGCAAAAGAAGCCTGTGTTTAGGCGGCATCGTATTAAACCAATTAGCTAATACTCGAGCAGATTATATAATGTCAATAAAACCGTCGTAATTTCATAAAAAGCT
>NZ_PNDH01000214.1:0-450 GCF_005887175.1 Pseudoalteromonas sp. S1612
CAAAACAAATTGCATCACTTACCACACCCGTATGAATGAAAAATACCAAAAAAGTCAGGCCTGTATTTACTATATACCCTTAGTTCTGCATAAGAAACCTATATCAAGCACAGCTTAAGGTTAGGAAAACCAAAACGTTTACAGGCCAAGTTTAGATCAAAACCTACTGCTTATAAAAGTAGCAATGTTGGACACATTTTTTGTAATTAAAATCCGGCAACTCAAATCTTAGGCATAAAAAAACCCCAACCAATTTGGTCGGGGCTATAAAAAAATGGTACTAAGTTGCCGGACTTTTACTTATAACAGCGGCACCTCACGTGCCGCTCGAGTACGGCAACTAAAAGCATAGGCATAAAAAAACCACTGCGAAATAGAGCAGGGGCTAGAAAAAGTGGTACCAGAGGACGGACTGGAACCGGCACGCCGGGCGCCAGGGGATTTTGAATC
>NZ_PNDH01000215.1:0-264 GCF_005887175.1 Pseudoalteromonas sp. S1612
AATGGAACATAAAAATGCTGGCAACACCATCGACTACTTTGTAAATACAACGTTATACTACCCAACAATGGCAGAAGCTGATCGAGTTGCGGCATTAAATGGCTTAAACCGCTTGTTTAAGTAAAAAATTAAGTAAAATAGTTTGCACAAAAAATACCGCTAATTAGAGGGATTATTATAGATAGAGCACAAATTAATTATAAGATTGTGCACTTAGCTCATGCACAGCGTTAATAAATACACCCGCATTTTCTGGATCAACAT
>NZ_PNDH01000216.1:0-270 GCF_005887175.1 Pseudoalteromonas sp. S1612
TAGGGAATTCATCAGCAATCGCTGACAAAATATCAAGTGCGTGTTGTGGCGTTAAGCCATTTTCTTCGGGTGTACCTGTTGCTGCTGCAAACTCGGCATCGAGGGCATCAATATCAAAGCTTACATACACTTCATCGACCTTGTCTGCTTTTAATTGCGCAATAGCATCAGCCGCAACCGCAGCTGCGCCACGCTCTATAAATTCAGCAGCCCAATGTTGAATTACGCCAAAAGTAAGATCCCAATTTGATTTAGGCTTGCCACTTGAGC
>NZ_PNDH01000217.1:0-364 GCF_005887175.1 Pseudoalteromonas sp. S1612
AATCCTTGGTTAAATGAATTCGTTGAATATTGGGAGTCTCTGAAAGAGAACACTGACGAAGATTACCACCGAGAACCATTTGCTGCTGATGTTAGTGAAGGTAAAAACGACCCTATATACAATGCACACTCTTATCATACAAAGGTCCCTCATAAAGCAATAATGCGCTATATTCTCCATTACACTAACCCTGGTGATATAGTTTTTGATTGGCTTTTGTGGAACAGGTATGACGGGTGTTGCTGCACAGGTATGTGGGAATACAAAAGGAGTTGAGTCGTTACGGTATATTGTCAATGGCAATGGTGTAATATACGTGTAAGAGATTGCTGAAGTTGGAGTTTATAAGTTGAAACAAGTCGCC